>CAILQO010000443.1 GCA_903836285.1 uncultured Chloroflexota bacterium | reverse complement strand
GTTCGGTAGCCGCCCGACGTTGAACCGGAACCACCCGGAGTGGCTTCCGGCGTACGACGGCCGGTGGTCGGCGGTTAACGCCTGCACCGTCGGCATTGAGTTGGCCGGTCACGCGGGGCGGCCATTCACGGCGGCGCAGTACGCCTCGCTGGGTGCCTTGTGCGCGGGGATCGCGACCCGGTGGGGCTTCGTCCCGGACACGAGTCGCGTGGTGTCGCACGGGTGGCTGCAGGTCGACCGATCAGATCCGGGCGACGCATTCGACTGGGACACCCTGTTCGCGGCGATTGAGGCATCGCGACCGAAGGCGCTGGTGTTGACGGATGGTGACCGGGAAGTCCTGGAGGTCGTGCGCGGGCTTGGTGCCGATGCCGCGGGCGTGCGTGGGTGGATCGAGAAGTTGGGGGCGTACGAGGCGCAGCAATAGGCGTCTATGGACGCCATCCGTGAGGGAACGGGGTCTGCCCTCCCGTCCCCCCGTGGTCACGCCCCCAACGACTACAACAAGCCGATCTGGCGGTCGATCTCGCCTTGGTACGCGTAGGCCGGGCCATGCGATGCCTGCAACACCTCATCGAGGGTGACCGCACGGCCGAGGCGACCCGATTCGAACGGCGCGTACGTCAGGGCGACGTCGCGCCGACCCTCTTCGCCATCGACCTCTGGTTGGGCGCCGGTCCGGATACACGTGGCCAACTCATGCAACTCAAGGGCCATGATCTTCGCGTCGGTGACGTTGAACTCGAAGTCGAACGTCCAGACGCGGTCACCGCCGAACAACTCCGAGGCAAGCGGGTCGAGGTGATACGACGGCGCATGGTCGAGGATCTCGGCGCCGCTGACCGACTCGTGGCCCGTCAGGTGCAGGGTAACGGGGCGCCCATTGCGGTCACCGGGGCTATCGATCGACCCCTTGCTGCCGTACACGAAGCGCCCTGATTGGCCGCGCCCGTGACCGGCGTGGTCGTTCACCCAGTGGGCGACGGTGCCACGCTCGAAGCGCAGGTGGGCGTAGATGGCGTCCTCGCCGGTCGGTTCGATGGTGTCCGGGAAGGCGTTGACATATTGGGCGTAGAAGCCGCCTGGCCCGGCCGACCGGGTGTTGACGCGCACCTTTTCGTGCAAGCGCGTTTCGCCGTAGACCGTGTGCACCTCACCGAGGTAGTAGCGGAGGATGTCGGCGTGGTGGACACCCTCATCGAGGGTAATGGCGCCGGTGTGCTTCATGTGGCGCCATGGGGTGATGACAATGCGGTCGGCGCCGCCGATCGTCGTTTCGATCATCAGGCGCGGTTCGCCGATGGCCCCGTCGTCGATGAGGGCGCGGATGAGGCGGTTGATTGGGTCGCGTCGGAAGTTTTCGGCGACGGAGAGGACTCGGCCTCGGCGGGTAGCTTCGGCGATAACGAGGTCGCATGCGCCGGTCGTGATGGCGAGTGGCTTCTCGCATAACACGTGCAGGTCGTGTTCGAGGCAGGCCATGACAGCGCGATGGTGCGAACCGGTGTCGGTGGTGACGTCGACCGCTTCGACCTCGGGCATGGCGGCCTTCATCTCCGCGACGGAGGCGAACGGGCGCACCTCAAGGCCGTAGAGGTCGAGCGCCTCCTTGGCGTAGAAGCGCGCGGCCTCGATGTTGGTGTCGATGCATGCGACAAGAAGCATCGACTTGGCGGAACTGTGGTGCAGTGCGCCGAAACCACGGAGGTGGCGCCGACCCATGCCGCCGCACCCGACGGCGGCGTACTTGACGGCTGCGAACTCTGCCATATCTTCCGATCCCTTCTCGGTTCCCCTGTCCCCGCTGATGCGTCGTGCCGCAGCCGGGATGCGCCGCAGCGTAGCACCGGCCAG
>CAILQO010000442.1 GCA_903836285.1 uncultured Chloroflexota bacterium | reverse complement strand
CACAACTACATCCGCATCCTCGGACATGATGACCTGCTCAGCGGCGATGATTTCAACATGCAAGGGCATGTGTTTCCCCCAGTATCGGCCGCACGCGCCAACCAGATAATAAGCGGTGCCTAACGCGACGGTCTGCCGCCTTGAGTCACTGTGCCGCCATCTGGCGTGCCTTTTCGACCGCCTCATCGATCCCGCCAACGAGGTAGAAAGCCTGTTCCGGCAAGTCGTCATGCTTGCCCTCAAGGATCTCCCGGAAGCCCCGCACCGTCTCCGCGATGGCGACATACCGACCCGGGACGTTTGTGAACACCTCGGCCACAAACATTGGCTGGGCGAGGAACATCTCGATTCGCCGCGCGCGCGCGACGGTTAATCGGTCCTCGTCGGAGAGCTCCTCCATGCCGAGGATCGCGATGATGTCCTGAAGTTCCTTGTACCGTTGCAAGATGCGCTGCACGCCCCGCGCCGTGTCGTAGTGGTCCTTGCCGACGACCATCGGGTCAAGGATTCGGCTCGTGCTCGTTAGGGGGTCGACCGCCGGGTAGATTGCCTTTTCGAGGATGGCGCGTTCAAGCGTGATGGTGGCATCAAGGTGAGCGAACGTCGCCACCGGCGCCGGGTCTGAGTAGTCGTCAGCCGGGACATATACCGCTTGCACTGACGTGATCGACCCCTTGCGTGTCGAAGTGATTCGCTCCTGCAGCTCACCCATCTCAGTGGCCAGCGTTGGCTGGTACCCGACGGCTGATGGCATGCGCCCGAGGAGGGCCGAAACTTCGGACCCCGCTTGGGTGAACCGGAAGATGTTGTCGACGAATAGGAGTAGATCCTGGTCCTCCTCGTCACGGAAGTACTCGGCCATCGTCAGGCCGGTCAACGCAACGCGCAGGCGCGCTCCCGGCGGCTCGTTCATTTGGCCGTACACGAGGACGGACTTCTCGAGGACGCCCGATTCCTTGAAGTCCTTGTAGAGGTCCGTGCCCTCACGCGAGCGCTCACCGACGCCGCAGAAGACGGAGAAGCCGCCGTGCTGTCGCGCGACGTTGTTGATCAGCTCCATGATCGTGACCGTCTTGCCAACGCCGGCTCCACCAAAGATCCCGGTCTTGCCGCCCTTGGTGAAGGGAGCGACGAGGTCGATGACCTTGATCCCAGTCTCGAACATCTCCACCTTGTTTGCCTGGTCGGCAAACGTCGGCGCCGGACGATGGATCGGCAAGTATGTGTCGGAAACAACCGGTTCCCGCTCGTCGGAGGGTTCGCCAACCACGTTGAAGAGGCGACCCAGTGTGGCGCGACCAACCGGCACGGAGATCGGGGCGCCCCGGTCCACGGCGTCCATCCCGCGCCTCACGCCATCCGTCGTGTCCATCGCCACGCACCGGACCCAATTGTTGCCAATGTGCTGTTCTACTTCGAGCACGAGCACCGGCGCCAGCTTGGAGGCTGATCGGCCGTCAGCCGTCGCCGCCCGTACCGACTCCGGGTCACGCTGGATCTCAATCGCATTGAAGATGCTCGGCATGCTGTCCTGCGGGAACTCGCAGTCAACGACTGCGCCGAGTACCTGCACGACCTTGCCGACGGTGCCCTTTGCCATCGCCTTCCGTCCTCTTCCGTCTAGTCTCGTCTCCCGTTCCCCAGTGCTCAGGGGGCGGGCGGGGGGCGCTTTCCGGGCACCTACCGGCCGAGGGCGGCAGCGCCAGAACTCACCTCAATGATTTCGCGGGTGATCGTCGCCTGTCGCGCCTTGTTGTAGCCAAGCTGCAGGCTCTTGATCAGTTCGGTGGCGTTGTCGGTCGCGTTGCGCATGGCGACCATCCGGGCGCTGAACTCGCTCGCGATCGCCTCAAGGATCGCTTGGTAGATCTGGACCTCGACGAACCGCGGCAGGATCGCCGAGAGCAGTGCGTCCGGGCTCGGCTCGAACAAGAACTCGCCTTGGTCGTCGGCGCCTCCCGACGGCACGAACGTCGGGTCCATGTTGCGAGCCTCGGCAGGAATGATCGGCAGCAATGGCATGACCGTCGGATCCTGCCGGAGCGTGCTGACGAACTTCGGGTAGACGACCACCGCTTCATCAACCTGGCCAGACGTGAACGCACCGATCGCCGCGCGGGCAATCGGGCTGGTCTTCGCCATCGTCGGGTAATCGCCGATGCCCTGGAAATCTGCAAATGCACGGTACGGCGCATGACGCAGCCCGTTCATCGCCTTGCGACCGACGGCGATGAACGACACTTCGCGCCCCTTCGCCGTCTCGCTCGCGGCGTGTTGCATTGCCGCTCGAATGACGTTTCCATTCAGCGCACCGCACAACCCGCGGTCGCTCGTGACGAGCACGATCGCAACCCGCTTGGATTCGCGAATGTCAAGCAGCGGGTGGGCGGGCCCCACCTCGTCCGAGTCGCCAGTTGTGTGTGCCGAAATCTCCGCGACCATTCGCCCGAGCTTGGCGGAATACGGGCGCGCGGCGATGACCCGCTGCTGTGCGCGACGCAGCCGCGTGACCGCAATCAGCTCCATCGCCTTGGTGATCTGGCGGATATTCCGCACCGAACGCATTCGGCGCTGGATCTCGCGTGCCGTTGCCATTGTTGGACCTTCTCCCCTCTCCCGTCGCGATGGGGCAGGGGGTGGGGGCTACCGAGAGCCGAGGGGTCTCCCCGCGAAACGGAGCAATCGATCAGCTGGACGCGCGCCAAGCTCGCGCCTCGAACTCATCGAACGCCTGGTCAAGCGCCTGCGCCAGACCCGCATTCAGGCGGCTTGTGCTGTCCTGCCGCTCGTTCAGGACCCGATCGCAGAGTTCTGGGTGTGACGACCGGATGAACTGCAGTAGCTCACGCTCATATCGCCCGACGTCAGCAATGTCGACCTTGTCGAGTCGCCCCGAAACGCCGGCGTAGATCGAGATCACCTGGTCCTCAACTGGCATGGGTCCGTACTGGGGTTGCTTCAGGAGTTCCTGGAGCCGCTGACCTCGCGTGAGCTGCGCCTGCGTTGCACGGTCAAGGTCTGACCCGAACTGGGCGAACGCAGCCAACTCGCGGAACCGGGCCATGTCGAGTCGCAGGCGTCCGGCAACGCCTCGCATCGCGCGTGTCTGCGCGGCCCCACCCACACGAGAGACCGAAAGGCCGACGTTGACCGCCGGCCGGATACCAGCATTGAAGAGGTCGCCCTGCAGGAAGATCTGACCATCCGTGATGGAGATGACGTTTGTTGGGATGTACGTCGAAAGGTCTCCGAGCTGTGTCTCAATGACCGGGAACGCGGTCAAAGATCCGCCGCCATACTCCTCTGACAGCCTGGCAGCCCGCTCGAGAAGGCGGCTGTGGCAGTAGAACACGTCACCGGGGTAGGCCTCGCGCCCTGGAGGGCGCCGAAGAAGGAGCGACACTTGGCGATACGCCCACGCGTGCTTGGTGAGGTCGTCGTAGGCAATGAAGGCGTCGCCACCCTTGTCGCGGTAGAACTCACCCATCGCGCATCCGGCGTACGGCGCCAAGTATTGGAGCGATGCGGACGCTGATGCTCCCGCCACGACAATGATCGTGTTGGAAAGTGCTCCGTTCTCCTCAAGTGTCCGGACCAGCTGGGAGACCTTTGCCTCCTTCTGGCCAATCGCGACATAAATGCAGACGACACCGGTCTTCTGGCGCGCCTGGTTGATGATGGTGTCGGCGATGATGGCGGTCTTGCCGGTCGCGCGGTCCCCAATGATCAACTCACGCTGACCCCGGCCAATCGGGATCATCGTGTCGATCGACTTGACACCAGTCTGGAGGGGAGTGCGAACCTCCTGACGCATGATCACACCAGGAGCCACAACCTCAACCGGCCGGTACTCGGTTGCGATGATCGGGCCCTTGCCGTCGAGCGGTTCACCAATCGGGCTGACAACGCGCCCAAGCAGACCGTCCCCCACGGGAACCTGCACGATCCGCCCAGTTGTCCGAACCTCGGTGCCTTCGCCGATTTCCTGATAGTCCCCCAGGATGATCGCCCCGACGGTGTCCTCCTCGAGGTTCAGCGCCATGCCCATCGTGCCGTGCCCGAAGTCGAGCAGTTCACCGGACATCGCCTGCGACAGGCCGTAAATCCGCGCGATGCCGTCGCCGACCTCGACCACGGAGCCGACGTTTGAGGTCCGCTCACGCTGGTCGAAGCCCCCAATCTGGTCGACGAGCGACCGTACGATGTCCTCCGAACGTATGGCCATGGAATCGTTCCCCTAGCTAGCCGCTGTCGCACGCATGGTCGCGAGTTTCATGCCATGCGTTCCCGCAAGGTCTCGAGTCGGGCGCGGACGCTCCGGTCCCTGATCTGGTCACCCTCACGGATAACCAGACCGCCAATAATTCCCGGGTCAACCAGAAGGCTCAAGACGACCCGTTCGGGGTTTCCGCTTTCACCGGCAAGGTGCGTCTGGACCTGTCGTTGCTGGGCCAGGTCGAGAGGCACGGCCGAGGTCACGACAACACGCCTGACACCTCGCGCACGGTCAGAGATTTCACGCAGCCACTCGACCGCATCCGGAAGGAGGTCGAGGGCACGACGTGACGCCATCACGTGCAGGAACCGGATAGTCTCGGGGCGCAGCCCCTCAGTCATCGCCTTGGAATCAATGAAGTGCGAGACATTCACTGCCTGATCGGGGTTGGCAAGAGTCGCCCTGATCAGCGGATCAGCCATCGCATCCGCTACTTGGGTGAGATCGGAGAGCCAAGCATCCCAGGAACCGGTCCGCGCTGCGATCGACGAGACCGCCTCGGCGAACCGCTTGGCGGCAAGTGACCTGCGCGCCATCAGTTGACCTCGACGCCCCTGAGGGCCTCGTCAATCAACCGGCGCGAATCCGCAGTGTCGAGGTTCCGCTCAACCACCCGGGACGCTGCCATGATTGCAATGTTCGCAACGTCACGGCGAAGCTCTGCCACTGCCATCTCGCGCTCTCGGGCGATCTCCTCGCGACCACGCGAAAGCATCTGGGCTACGGTCGCCTCCGCATCGAGCAAAGCCTGCTCACGCAACCGCGCAGCCACGGTGTTGGCCTCCTCAATGATCGAGCGGGCTTCGTCTCTAGCCTTGTTCAGCTGGTCCCGACGCACGGTGCGATCGTGTTCAGCCTCGTCACGCATCGCCTGCGCACTCTCCAAGTCGGTACGGATTCGCGAAGAACGTGCGTCGAACATGCCGACGACCGGACGGTAGGCAAACCGGTTCAGCAAGTACAGCAGCAGCAGGAAGTTGAAGGCCTGAATAGCCAGCTTGACCGGGTCGAGGCCCAACTGCTCGAGAATGCCCATCGAAACTCCGCTTCCTTCGCCGGGTACCGTCCGGCCGGGCTACCGCCCACCCCGGGGGTCGCGTCAAACGCGAACCGTCCGGGGTTGGGCGAATGGTCCGCGCCCGCTAGACGAAGAGAATGATCAGCGCCACGACAAGACAGTAAATCGCGATGGCCTCGGCGAGGCCCAGACCGATGATCATGGTGCCTCGAATCGCGTTCT
>CAILQO010000441.1 GCA_903836285.1 uncultured Chloroflexota bacterium | reverse complement strand
CGGTCGCCAGTCTGGCGCGAGATGGCCAAAGCCGGCGACGGCGCCCGTGATTGCGTGCACGGCGATGTCGCCTGTGACGGTGCGGACTTGGGCCATGCAACGGTCGTCCTTGTGGCAGAAGCACGGCATCGGGTCGGGGTTGCGGCGGATCGGTCGCGAGTCGGGCACAACTTAGGTCAAAGCGCCAGATCCCAACCCCGGCCCCTCGGGCAGATCAGCGCGGCCATCAAGCGTTCACCCCTTCAAGAGGCCCGGGAGCGGAGCGATTGATCGCACAATCGCAGATCAGATCATCGGTTCATTGCGCCAGTCGGCGAGGCCGGGTGGATTACCCGGGTCGTCGGCAAGCAACGCCTCGTGCCCCGCGATCACCTTACGGAACGCGGCCGCGTAGCGCGCGATGGCCTCTCGGTCGTATCGACGGAACCATGGAACGCCAAAGGTCCGGTTGCCGACCCCTTCGGCGATGGGCAGATCGCCGCGCCGTTCTCGGACATCTCGGTCCGCAAACGCGAGGCGAGTCGGGCGCCCGTGCCCGTACACATCTGCCGTGTGGAAGAGCGGGTGCAGGTGCAGCGGCTTGTAGGGGAGGCCCGGTCGGCAGTCGATGCCCTCGGCGCGGATCGCCGCCGCGAAGCGCGTGACGGAGAGGCCACCGAGCTCCTCGGCGACGTAGAGCCCTTTCGGGTTGTACCACCCCCCCATCGTCGAGCCGGACGCGGGATCCACTCGATGGGCCTGTATACCCGGTACGCCTTCGAGGAGGTCCCAGAACTCGTTCATCGCGGCCTGAATCCCGGAGACGCGGGCATCGTAGGAGCGCAACTGGACCCTGCCAAGGGCCGAACTCATCTGGTGCAAGCGGTACTTGACGCCACCGAGGGGGAGGCCACGATACGGCGCCAGCTCGGCATCGGTGATCGCGTCGTCGTACCGTTCGTAGTGGGCGAAGGCCAAGGCGCGTTCGTAGATGCCGGCGTTGTCGGTCGTGAGGAGGCCACCTTCACCAATCGGGAACGACTTCCCGCTCATGCACGAGAAGGCCGCGACGTCGCCAATGGTGCCGAGTTTTCGCCCCTTGTAGAGGCCCCCGTGCGCGTGCGACACGTCCTCGATGACGGTAAGGCCGTGGCGCCGAGCGATTGCCATCACCGCGTCCATGTCGGTGGGATAGCCCATGTTGTGGGTTACGACGATCGCCCGGGTGCGTGGGCCGATGCGGGCCTCAATTTTCGTGGGATCGATGCACAGGCTCTCTGGATCGATGTCGACGAGGACGGGGACGGCGCCGAGCGACATCGCCGGGAGGATTGATGCCCAGTAGGTGATCGATTGGGCGACCACCTCATCGCCGGCGCGCAGGCCGATTGCCCACATCGCGGCGTGGATCGCTGCGGTGCCGGTGTTGAATGCCACGGCGTGGGCTTGGCCCTGCCAGGCGGCGTACTCCTTCTCGAATTGCCGAGTGACGTCGGTGCCGGACATCGCGCCGCGGTGCAGGACGTCGAGGATCGCGGCCTCGTGATCTGGTGTCACGTCGGACCAGCGAAACAGGTCGGTGGCGGGTTCGGCAATCGCGCGCGGGCCTCCAAGCAGGGCCAGGTCTGACATCACGTCCTCCGGTTGGCCGCCGGGATCTCCGTCGGCATCCCGTCCTCAAACGAGAGGCCGAGTCGAAGCGGTGTCACGCCTCTCGGGGTGCTCATAGGCTTCGATTGAGCCGTGGAAGGGATGGGGTGCAGTCAGGGAATCGGCTCTCGACCGGACCCGTCGGGCGCTAGCCACTTGGCGTAGTACACGGTCGAGTGCAAGCCCCCAGAACTCGAGCGCGCGTACTCGGGGATGCGCCCGACCTCGCGCCAACCCGCCGACAGGTACAGGCGGTTCGACGGTGCCCCTGCCTCCGTATCCAGGATGAGGGTGGTTCGACCCTCGCGCAATGCGATTTCCTCCGCCCGATCAAGTAGGGCACGTCCAACGCCTCGGCGCTGCCATTCTGGGTCCACCATCATCTTGGCGATATCGGCGCGGTGCATCCCGTTGGGTTGACCAGCGAGATGAAGCTGTACCGTGCCGACGAGCTGCTGACTATGGGGGGCGGTGGACCCGGAGTTTTCAGGTCGGTCCGCCGACTTATCAGCGGAGGCAGTAACGAGGAACACCCCCGGTCGCAGAACTCCCGTCCAGTAGTCTCGTGCCTCGGCGAAGGGCAACGGATGAAGGAAGCTGACCGCCGCACCGGTGGCAACGACGCGCACCAGCAGTTCTGACAGCTGTTCTAGGGCAGCATTGTCGATGCGGCTGACTTCGTCGAGCTTGATTCTTGTCATTGGCGTTAAACAGAGTGCCCTAGGCGAGCCGGAAGACGATTTGGT
>CAILQO010000440.1 GCA_903836285.1 uncultured Chloroflexota bacterium | reverse complement strand
CGTCGACCTTGCGTCACCATCACCAACACCTGGAGGTGGCAGCGCCGCCGGAATGATCGGCGCCCTTGCTGCGGCGCTCGTGGCAATGGTGGCACGCCTCACGGTCGGCAGGCCCGCATTCGCGACGGTCGACGCCGACGCACGGAGGTTGGTCGACATGGCTGACGACGCTCGTCAGCAGCTTCTGGAGGCCATGGCAGCAGACGAAGCGGCCTTCCGCGACGTCATGGCTGCATTTCGCCTGCCGCGCGAAGGCGAGGTTCATCGCGTTGCGCGCCGCGAGGCCATCAGCCGCGCCTCGCGGGCCGCCACGACCCCCCCCGCTCAGGGCCGCCCGCGCCGCCCGGGTCGTGCTCGACCTAGCCCTCGAAGCTGCTCAGATCGGCAACCCGACGGTCACGTCCGATGCCGCTGTTGCCGCATGGGCGGCGTGCGCGGCGATCCGCGCGAGCGCCATCAACGTGCGGGTGAACTTGCCAGGAGCCCGAGATCCTGCTTTCGCAGAACGCTGTGAGTCGGAGCTCGGCGCGCTAGTACGTGACGCGATCGCGCTTGCTGAGGAGGTCGAGCGGGTCTCTGGCCGACCGACGTAGCACCCTCGCCCCGGGGAGCGGTCGGCTACACCCCCTACGGATCCCCAACGCACTTCCCCTCCTGCGTTGCGACGGGAGGGAAAGTGGTCGGCGCACGCCACTTCCCCGTTCAAGTTCGGCGTGCACCTTCGTGGGAGGATCGGGAGCGGCCGCAGGGGCGAGGTCCGCAAGGAGGTGTAGCCATGCCCTCGATCAAGCAGCTGGACGCCCGCGTCGTTGCGCTCATCGCCGCCGGTGAGGTCGTGGAGCGCCCGGTGTCCGTGGTGAAGGAGTTGGCGGAGAACGCAATCGACGCCGGGGCCGCGGCCATTGCAGTTGAGATTTGTCGCGGTGGCTTCGAGTTGATCCGGGTACGTGACGACGGCGGCGGAATCGACGCTACCGACCTTCCGCTCGCGCTGGCCCGACACGCAACGAGCAAGCTCCAGGCGGCCGACGACCTCTATGACATTCGAACACTTGGCTTTCGGGGCGAGGCACTGGCCAGCATCGCGGCGGTCAGCAGGCTCCGGATTATCACGCGCACGCCGCTGCACCCCGCGGGAACAGAGGTCACTGCCACCGCGGGGCTGATCGACGAGCCTCGCCCGGTCGCCTCACCCACAGGCACCACCGTCGACGTCGGAGACCTCTTCTTCAACACGCCGGCGCGTCACGCCTTCCAGCGTTCGTCCACCGGAGAGGCTCGGGCGATCATGCAGCTGGTCACCCAGCTCGCGCTCGCGACGCCCGGGATCCGGTGGCGCGTATCGCTCGATGGACGGGACGCGCTCATGACCCCCGGCAACGGCTCACTGCGCGAGGCCCTAATTGCGATCAACGGTCCAAGCGTGTCCCCGCACCTGCTCGACCTTCCCGAGATCTCGGAGCCTGACGGGAGTGTTGTGGTCTCGGGAGTTGTCAGTTCACCGTCAGTGCACCGCAGCACACGGTTGCACTGCACCTTCGTCGTGAACGGTCGAGTTGTTCGTAGCCAGGCACTCCTGCACGCGGTTGAGGAGGCCTACCACGCGATCCTGCCTCACGGGCGGCACCCGGTCGCAACCATCCGACTGGAAGTCCCTCCAGGAGAGGTGGATGTCAACGTCCATCCGACCAAGTTGGAGGTGCGCCTGCGCCGTGAGCGCCTCGCATACGCGCGTGTTCGTGACGCTGTCCGCGGGGCTCTTGACGGATACTCACCAACGCCCATCGTCGCGCCGACGGTGCCGGATTGGGGCGACCCGCACAACGGTACCAACGGGTTCGGCAGGCCGAGAGCTGGGTTCTGGCTGGCGCAAGGATCGTCCGTGGCAGGCAATGCGCCAGTCCCGGACGTTTGGATCAGCGCCGAACCCGTGACCGGCGACCACGTTCCCGGTCCGCTCGACGATCTCGCGGATGTCGGCGTGCCAGGCTCGGACCGAACCGGGGCGGCCGTTCTGGGCACTAATGTATCCGGTTACTCGCCCGGAGTGACCGGTTCCGGAGTTGCGTCCGACGACCGACCGCGCTCAAGCGACCTATCAACTTGGCGTCCG
>CAILQO010000439.1 GCA_903836285.1 uncultured Chloroflexota bacterium | reverse complement strand
TTCTTCCTGATCGGCGGGTTAGAGGCGTTGCTTGTGCGGACCCAACTTATGGTCCCACGTAGTGACTTCATGAACCCTGACCTTTACAACCAGATGTTCACGATGCACGCCACGACGATGATTTTCTTGGCGATCATGCCAATCAACGTCGGTATCGGTAACTTCATTGTGCCGCTAATGGTTGGGGCACTCGACATGGCGTATCCCCGTCTCAATGCGTTCAGTTTCTGGACGTATCTCTTCGGCGGGATCTTCATCAACCTGTCATTCGTGATGGGAGGGGCGCCGAATATCGGATGGTTCGGTTACGCACCGCTCAGCGGGAAGGCGTACAGCGGTTCCGGCACGGACTTCTGGATCCTCGGCCTGTCAATCCTTGGCATTGCCTCGATTGCCGGTGGGCTCAATTTCATCGTGACGATCCTGAGCATGCGCGCACCAGGAATGACATTCAACCGAATGCCGCTCTATTGCTGGGCAACGCTCGTCACGTCCATCCTGATCTTATTCTCGTTCCCGGCGATCACGATTGGGCTTATCCTGCTGCTTTTCGATCGCATGTTTGGCACAAGCTTCTACCTTCCGGCGGGCGGTGGGGACCCCCTCCTGTGGCAACACCTCTTCTGGTTCTTCGGCCATCCCGAGGTGTACATCCTCATCCTCCCGGCCTTTGGTGCCGTGTCGGAGGTGCTCCCAACCTTCAGCCGCAAGCCGATCTTCGGGTACTCGTTCATCGCGTACTCAAGTGTCGCCATCGGTTTCCTTGGGTTCACCGTGTGGGCGCACCACATGTACGCCACGGGCCTCGGCGACATCGCAAACACGGCGTTCGCCACCGGAAGCTTCCTGATCGGCGTGCCAACGGGCGTGAAGATCTTCAACTGGATCGGAACGATCTGGGGAGGTTCAATCCGCTTCACGACCGCGATGAAGTTCGCGGTCGGGTTCATCGGGACGTTCACGGTCGGCGGGCTTTCCGGGATCATGCTCGCTTCCCCACCCGTTGACTTCCAGTCAACGGACACCTACTTCGTCGTCGCTCACCTCCACTACGTGCTGTTCGGTGGCGTCATCATGGGCGTGTTCTCAGGCGTGTACTACTGGTGGCCGAAGATGTTCGGGCGTGCGCTCGACGAGCGGCTCGGAACTTGGCACTTCTGGGTGCAGTTCCTTGCACTCAATATCACCTTCTTCCCGATGCACTGGCTCGGAATGGAGGGGATGCCGCGGCGCATTTACACCTACTTCCCGAACCAAGGGTTCGACTTCTGGAACTACGTCGCCACGTGGGGTTCGTACCTTCTTGGCGCGGCGGTCCTGATCTTTGTCGCGAACGCGATCCTGACGGCGGTCAAGCCGGCTGACGCCCCCGCGAACCCGTGGGAAGCCGCAACACTGGAGTGGGCCGTGCCCAGCCCTCCACCGGCGCACAACTTCGATTTCGAACCAGTGGTGTATAGCCGCTACCCGTTGTGGGACATCGATGACGACGAGAGTCACGCCAACGGTAGTCATGCACCAGCTGCGGTGGCACTGGCCCCTGCAGCTTCCACCGCGCACGATGCCCACGCAGAGGATGGTCACAGTGGAGGACATGGCATCCACCTACCCGCACCAACGATCTACCCACTGATCTTTGCGCTGGGACTGAACCTCCTTGCACTTGCCATCCTGTTTGCACCGCCAGCACTCAAGCTCGTCTTCCTGCTGGCCTCCGCCTTCTACCTCACCGTGGCCATCATCGGATGGGTGCGCGAGGTGATGGACTAGCCTTGGCGGTAACCCAGACATCCCCGGCGCCGGCTACCCGGCCGGCGCCAACACTGCGTACGCAAGGATCAATGCATGGCCGCGACTACGACGCATGGACAAGGGCACGCGCTACCGGCGCACCCACCCTCGGGCCTCGAGTCGCTCGACATGCGGAAGCTCGGCATGTGGATCTTTCTCGGATCCGACTGCGTGTTCTTTGCGTCGCTCATCACAACGTACTTCGTGAACCGCTCCCTGATCTTTGCCGGTGACCCGCATCCGCATCACGTCCTTGGCATCAACTTCACGGCCGTCCTGGCTTTCATCCTGCTTGGCAGCAGCTTGACAATGGTGCTTTCGCTCGCCGGGTTCCAGCGAAACGACATCACCGCAGGGCGCAACTGGCTCCTCGCCACGGCAATTCTCGGAACCCTCTTCCTGACCGGCCAAGCACTCGAGTTCTCGAACCTAGCCCACGAAGGCGTGACACTGTCCAGCGGGCTGTTCGGTCAGTGTTTCCTTATCATGACCGGGTTCCACGGAACGCACGTGTTCATCGGAGTGATCTGGTTGCTTTCGTGCTGGCTGTTTGCCGGGACCGGCCGGTTCAATGCCAAGAACTTCATGGGCGTGGAGATCGCTGGCTTGTACTGGCACTTCGTCGACTTGGTGTGGGTGGCAATCTTCACCCTTATCTACCTGATCTAGCCCGACGCGGATTGGCCTTCACCCACCCACGACGCGACTGCGAGGAGTTCGCCGAGACATGTCCGCCACCCACCAGGCCACCCACTCGAGCGCGTCACACGATGCCCATGGCGCGCACGACACCCATGCTCACCCGTCAACCCGGACCTACATCAACATCTTCGGCGTCCTGTTCCTCGTGACCGCGGCCGAGGTTGTCGCCGCGCAGGCGCTGCCACTTGTAGGACTTGCGTCGCTCGTCGTCCCATCATTGCTGATCATGGCGGTCGTCAAGGGCGCGATGATCATGATGTATTACATGCACCTGAAAAGCGATAGCGCGTGGTTCACGGTGCCGATGGCATTTGGCTTGATCCTTGCCGCCGGCATGCTCATCTCGATGATCGGCCTGTTTATCGGGTCACCCCGCGTCGCATGCACTCCGGAATTGGGCAAAGGTTGCGTGGCGGCGGCTGCGAAGTAGCCTTGCACCTCATCCCGAAGCGTGTTCCGGCGCCGCGGTCTTCCGTGGCACTATTTGCCATGACTCGGGTTGCCAGTGTCCCCTGATCCATGGTCCCAATGGCCAGCTGACCCGGGGCCATTCCTGCTGCTCGGTGCGCTCGTCATCTGGTACGCGTTGGCGGCAACCCGTTTCCGGCGGGAGCTCATTGCGTCTGGAGGTCCCGTCCCGACATGGACTGGGCCAGGGATGCGCGCCCCAGAACGTCGTGGCGAACTTACGCCGTGGCACGTCGTACGCTTCTTCTCCGGGGTAGTCACGGCGGCCCTCGCCCTCGGTTCACCCCTGCACTCGGTCGGTGAGGCGTACCTGCTCACCGCGCACATGGCGCAGCACCTTGTCGTGACCTTGGCAGTGCCCCCGCTGCTGATCACCGGGATCCCGGCTTGGATGGTCCGCCCGGTCCTGACGTGGCCACCGCTCGCACCCGCCATCAAGGTCCTGCTCTCACCAGTACCGGCCTTCCTGATCTTCAATACCGTGTTCTTGGGTTGGCACGTACCGGCCTTCTACGAACTCGCGTTGGCCGTCCCAGAGGTCCACGCCTTGGAACACGGATTGATGATCCTGACGGCGACCCTGACATGGTGGCCTGTCTTCGGCACGCTTTGGGAGTACCCGCGCCTGCCATACGGCGGACAGGTCATGTACCTCTTCCTGCAGTCGCTGCCACCCACGGTTCTTGGCGCCCTGATGTCGCTGACGTCGACGGTGCTCTACCCGACGTATGAACTCGCGCCCAGGATCGCGGGATGGACGGCGCTCCAGGATCAGACAGTGGCCGGCCTTGTCATGTGGATGCCGGGTGCGCTCGGGTACTTCGCCGTGCTTAGCGGCATCTTCTACGTATGGGTGGAGCGGCGCGCCGCCTCCGGGGGCGAGGCGCCCTACCGCAACGTGAACCCGGGTCGTGCCCGGCGCGACGGACGCGCGCCCGGCTCACCGGAAGCGCAAGGCGCTTAGCAGACCGACCGGAAGACAAACGCCGGGGGAACGTTGCGCCAGATGAACCGGAGATCGCAGTTGCCGAACGTCTCACGCATCAGGCGCGGCACGACGTACGGGGTGTACGTGTACCCGGTGACGATCCCACCTGACGGCAACGCGTCCTTGGCGGCCTGCAGGATCAGGTTGCGGACGGGCACGGGGAAGTTGACCAACGGTAGCGACGTGACGACCGCGTCGAATACCACGTCGAGTTCCCGGGCGACCGCAACGATGTCCTCGGCAGGTCGGTTGAGGACAATCAGACGGGGATCCCGGATCGAGGACGAAAGCACGTCGCAGAAGTGGGGGTCGATTTCGAACGCGACGATACGCACGTTGCTCCCTGACTTGGCCAGCAGCTCGCGGGTGATCGGCCCGGTGCCGGGACCAAACTCGGCGACGGTGCGTGCGCGCACGGGTAGCGAATCCGAGAGCGCCCGACCCAACGCCGGACTGCTTGGGAGTACTGAACCGACCTCACGCGGGTGCCTGAGGAACTCGCGGGCGAACGCAACCCACGGGGTCAAAGCAGGTGCGGACGGTACTTTTGGGACACCCGCCGGGCCGGAGCGTAGCGAGGGGCTGCGCCGTGTCAACTGCATGCCCATCCACTCCGCGCGCCGCGCCAATGCCTGCGCGTCGGGCTACACCAGAGGGCCTGCGCCCATTCGGTAGTATAGCGAGACGGGGCTTCGGCCCTTGACGTGCGCCAACCCCCCACCAGACGGTCACGGCCGCAGTCTGCCAGGACTCCGCCCCGCGTGGGGGAGTGCCCCACGCCGACCGGCAAACAGTGGGAGTGTCGCCCCGGCGGCAACGGATAGCGCGACCGGCGCGGGGCAAGTTCAGGTGCCACCATCACTCGGGTCCATCTGGAACGCCGCCTTGGCATGGCTGAACAGCCACGAGGCACTGTTCATCTTTCTCGCCATCCTCCTGGAGGAGAGTGGCATCCCGATGCCGATACCGGCCGATATCGCAATGGCGCTTGCGGGATATCGGGTCGCCCAAGGGCAGATGAGCCTGCTTGAGGCCTTCATGATCGGGCAATCGGCGACCTTGATTGGTTCATCAATCCTGTACTGGGCAGGTCGGCGAGGCGGGCGCCCACTCTTGGCACGTTACGGCCGGTTCCTGTTCCTCAACGCAGAGCGACTTGCTCAGGCGGAACGCCTCATCACCCGCCTGGGGCCGCTGGCCGTCGTAATCGGGCGCCAGATACCCGGGTTGCGGCTCGCGTCACCCTTAGCCTGCGGGGTCTTCCAGATCCCGTACCTCGTGTTCCTGCCAGCGATGTTTGTGGGGTCGACCGTCTACATCGGCGCCTTCATCGCCCTCGGGGTCTATGGCGGCCCGACCTTCCTCACGGCTTTTGAGGCGAACGCGTTCCCATTTCGCTTCGTGCTCACCACAATCACGCTCATCGCCTCCCTTGCGGTCCTGCGGGTCCTCTCGCGACGCGCTTCAGACGTGACGCGCCAGGTCCAGATGCAACCAAGTGGCGGGAGTGTCCTGCCGACCGTGGTGAACCCGGAGCGACACGCGCCGGTACGACTGGTGCGTGTGGCGGATGCGATCACCCGCCACGTCCCGCAGACGACGCGCCGAACATTTGACGCATCGCTGCTGGCGGGGCTGGTGGCGACCGTGATGATGAGCCTTGCCGTGTCGTGGCTGCTCGAACTCGCAGCGTTCGTGCTGCCGGCGTCACCGGAGTACGCGCTCCTGCGGTTCCTTGAGTGGCGCCCGGAGGAGGTCGGCCTACCGATCTCGCCGGAAGCGATCACCGGCTTCCTGGCGGACCAGACCCCGATGATGCGTGGGGTCTGGACGACGTTCGGCGGGTTGCTGGTGACGATCCCGCTGCAAGTGGTTGGTCACCTGGCGTGGGCGCTCGTCTACGGATTCCTGCTTGAACGCCGCCTGCATGGCACGCCGATCATGCGCGGCCTGCAGTTCGCGTTCGCGCTCTGGACCACGACGGGGGTTGTGATCTACCCACTCGTGGGCGCCGGCCCCTTCGGCTCGGCGCTCAACGCCGGGTGGGCGCCGTTTGCCGCGGAGCTTGTACGGTATGCCGTGTTTGGCACGGCGCTGGGCGTGACCTTCGACGCCGTCCGGCTTGTGCTGATGACACGGCCGGGCGGAAGCGCATCCTCCGGAACGTATCCGGCCGTGCCCAAACTGGACACGGCCGGTGAACCGTCGGGGAGGGCGGGAGACTAGCGGCGCCTGCGAAAGCCTCCACCTTGATCGCGTGTGTCGCGCGCGACGCCACGGCCGGAAGCACGCCACTCCTGAAGCAGGGCAGGCACCGATTGCGGGATGTCGAGGTCGTAGCGGGTCGCCAACCGCTCCGTGGCCTCGGCGATCCAGCGACGCTCCTCATTGGAAGGGGCAGGGCCGTCCCACATCCGTTGGACAAGCTGGTCTGCAGCAAAGGCCTCGCCCATGTCCTTCAGGACTTGCTCCTGATCATCGGGGAGGGCCGGGTAGCCATCTCGCACGATTGCCACCCAATCAAGACGGTTCGCAGCCTCAAATGCGATGTCCTGAAGTAATTCGTCAATATCGTCGAGTGCCGTGCGGGGTGCGCGGTCATCGTCAGTGGATGCGTTAGCCATGATGCTCCTCAGAGGAACGATGGTCGCAGTATACCCGCACGCCATCCCTTCACCGGTCGCCGCACGCCCCCGACGCACGCCGTGGGCCCGCCAACCGACCGGTAGCCGAACGCCGTGGCCCAGGTCGTGCCGCGTTAACTCACGTGCCGCCGCATCGTGGCCGATGATTGGTTCGAACAGGAACGCGAGGGTTGCCAGGTGACTGGCACGAAGACCGGAGGAAGCGACCGGTCCCTCCCGAACCCACGGCAAGCGCAGGCTTGAGTCGCCTTCCGGCTGCTACCGGGTGGTGGTGACCTGCGGTGCTTGATGGCCCCCTACCGGGCCCGACGGACTTGCCGGACGGTTCACGCGATCGCTTCCAAACCTGACTGGCGACGTGGCATGGATGCCTCGGGACCGCAGGTTCGCCAGTTCGCTAGGCCGTCACCGTGACGGCGACGATAGGGAGATCGCAATCATGTTTAGAAGCCTGGCCACAGGTAGCCCGGGATGCCGGCACCTACCCCCCACGTGGCTTTCTTAGCAGGTACCGGCGCGGACTGACGTCCGCCATGATCGGTCACCCTCCCGACCTGCAACCTCGGCGCTGCCGATCGCACAAAGTGGCTCCCGCACCGAGGATGGTGTGGTTGATGACACGTGCGTGCACGGCGTGACGACAAGGGCGGCCCGCTGACCGAGCGGCACCTTTCCTGGCCGCAGGTGCGGTCCTCGCCCCACGGATGGGGCACGCGCTCCCGAGAAAGGATTCTCCGGGCATGTCTCTACGGATCAACTTCAACTCCGCGTCACTCTCGGCACAGAGAGCACTCTCGCGGACCCAGGATGACTATGCGCGCAGCGCGCAGCGCATCTCCACCGGGAAGCGCATCAACAGCGCTGCGGACGACGCTGCCGGCCTCGCGGTCAGCACGAAGCTCAAGGCGCAGATTTCCGGCCTCAACCAGGCTCAGAAGAACGTGCAGGACGGCATCAATGCCATCGCGATCAGCGAGGGCGCGCTGTCCCAGATGCATGCCCTGCTGTCACGCATGCGCGAGTTGGCAGTCCAGGCCGCCACTGCCACGGTCACCGACTCAGATCGCGCGCAGTCGAATGCTGAGTTCACGGCACTCCGGACTGAAATTGACCGACTCGGGGCATCCACAGCGTACGCGTCAATCAAGTTGCTTGATGGAAGTGCAACCGCATTCCAACTGCAGGTTGGCGCGAACTCCGGTGACACGATGACGGTTGCGTTTCCAACCGCAAACCTTGCGGGGATTGACACAACGATCGGCGCCATGCCGACTCCTCCCGCCCAGCCGAGCCTGACCGCCGCGGTGATTGACACGCAGACAAACGCGAACCAATCAATTGACACGCTGGATGCCGCGATTGAGGCGGTGAGTACCTACCGTGCTTCGCTCGGGGCGATGTCAAACCGCCTCGAGACGACATCCGACAACCTCGCGACCGCGATGGAAAACGTCTCGGCGGCGAACAGTCGGATTGAGGACGCCGACATTGCGTCGGAGATGAGCGAGCTGGTTCGAACCCAAATCCTCCAGCAGGCGGGTATCGCGATCCTGTCGCAGGCCAACCAAGCACCCCAATCGGTGCTGAAGCTCCTTCAGTAGTTCCCTTCGGGGGTCCGGTCGCGCCTCGGCGCACCGCCCCCATCGCTGGTGCAGGCAGGGCCTGCGCCACGGTCACCACTCGACGACACGACACGGACGGAATGAATACGGCGCGCGGGCGGGGTGCCAGCCGCGCGGGTGCCGGGTTCCGAAGGAACGACGAGGAGACGCGACGACAGCAGGTGGTTGGGCTCGGACCGTCGAGCGATGAACTGGAACCTCGGGAAACCTCGAGGACATCGACGACGAACGACGAGCGCACCGCACTTCCGGGCCGGTCACCCGGACATGCCGAGACGCACGGGGTCGCCAAGGAGGCGGATCAACCGGCGGACGGTCAGAGCCACGCGCCAACGGCGCCTATCCGGAGCGACTGCCACGCGAAGGATCAGACGCGGCGCACGGTTCGGAACTGCACCCCACGACGGGGTCTCCGGCGAGAGCCGGGCAACCGTGCCGGGACGGTCCGATCGAAATCGGATACCCGGATCGATAGGGAGATCGCACGACAATGGCTCTACGCATCAACTACAACCTCGCCGCGTCCGTCGCTCAGCGCAGCTTGGCGACCAGCCAGGACGCCTACTCCCGTCAGGCCGAGCGCCTGTCGACCGGCCTGCGCATCAACAAGGCGGGCGACGACGCCGCCGGCTTGGCCGTCAGCGAGAAGCTGAAGAACCAGATCCGTGGTCTGAACCAAGCGCAGCGCAACGCGCAGGACGGGATCAGCCTCATCCAGACCGCCGAGGGTGCGCTCAACGAGACGCACACCATTCTCTCCCGGATGCGCGAGCTAGCCGTCCAGTCCGCCAACGACACGCTGACCGCGAGCGACCGGGCAAACCTCAGCACAGAGTTCACGCACCTCTACGCCGAGGTTGAGCGCATCGCCAACACCACCCAGTTCAACACGTCGCCGCTCCTGAATTCGTCCGGTGCCGCCACGGCCCTGACGTTCCAGATCGGCGCGAACGGCGGTGACACCCTCGTCTTCACGACCGGAAGCGCGCGCGCCACTTCACTGGAGGTCACGATGAGCGCCTTGACGATCACCGCACAGTCCGTTGCAGCTTCTGGCATCTCGTCGCTCGACGCCGCGATCAACGTGGTGAGCAAGAACCGCGCCGACTTCGGGGCGCTGCAAAACCGCCTCGAGAGCACGATCCGTTCGCTCGGCGTCGCCTCCGAGAACACCTCGGCCGCCAACAGCCGGATCGTCGATGCCGACATCGCCGCCAGCATGAGCGAACTGGTGCGGACGCAGATCCTGCAGCAGGCTGGCATCTCGGTGCTGGCGCAGGCCAACCAGGCGCCGTCCCTGATCCTCTCGCTGCTGAAGTAGCGCGCGGGCGCGCACCCGCGCCCTACGACCGACGCGTGAAGGCCCCACCGGGTTGTCCGGTGGGGCCTTCATGCATTGTGCGATCCGGCGGTCACACGAGTTGCTTCATTTCTATGCGCTCGATCCAGACCTCTCCCAACGCAGGATTCTGACCGAACTTTCGAGAGAGATTAGCCACGTGGCGGATGACGCATCCGTCAGGTGACCGATTTCCTCCGAGCCGCAGAAGTCCCTCGCCCACGTTAACTTCATCGCCCTTCAGGCAATGCCGACTGTATCCCGTAAGGGAGGAATAGGCCCGCCCTACTTCGATGCAGCCGGGTGTGCGCCTGCCAGCGTACATCGATCGAGCCATCGGGGATCACCAGTTCGGGCCGCCTGCGCCGTGAAAGGGGTGCAGGCAACGCGGTGCCACAACCACCTGGACGGCGTTCACCACGCCCTGCCGGGGCCATGCCACAAGCGTCCGGTCGACGAGACGCGTGCGGTGCGCTGCCACGCATCGAACGTGCAAGTGACCACAAGTCGCGGCGTGTCCTCACAAGGTCGACGGTTTCGTCAACTGCTGCTTCCTTGGGACCGTACTGGCGCGTGGGGAGAGTGAAACCCCCGTCTCCCGTATGGGGATTCCCGAAGTGGCGGCGTTGGTGAACCTCGGTGGAACGACCCCGGGAAGGATGGGTTGTCGCCGTAGAGAAGCAGTCGCTGGCCTCGAATGCACCTGCCGTGCATTCGCGCCTCTGGCGTGGCCGGAATTGATAGGGAGATCACCGCACCATGGCACTTCGGATCAACTACAACGAAGCCGCCTCGAAGGCGCAACGTGGCTTGGCTGCCAGCCAGGACGTGTACGCCGCGCAGGCGGAGGCACTCTCGACGGGCCTGCGGATCAACAGGGCGTCCGACGACGCCGCCGGAATGGCGGTTAGCGAGCGCCTCAAGAACCAGGTACGTGGCCTCAACCAGGCACAACGCAACGCGCAGGACGGAATCTCGATGATCCAGACCGCCGAGGGCGGGCTGAGCGAGATTGCGGCCATCCTTGCGCGCATGCGCGAGCTCGCAGTCCAGTCGGCAAACGACACATTGACGTCAACCGACCGGACGAACCTCAACGCCGAGTTCACCCAACTTCAGGCTGAAGTCACGCGGATCGGCAACGCGGTCCAGTTCAACGGCACGGTCCTGCTCAATGCGAGTGCTTCCTTCACGCTTCAGGTCGGTGCAAACACGACCGCTGGAACGCTCACGCTATCCATGACCGACAACCGTGCCTCTGCCGCGGGGATCGCGATCACGTCGAATGACGTGACGACCCAGGCAAACGGTTCCGCCGCCATTACGCAGCTGGATACGGCAATCAACACCATCAGCACGAACCGGGCGAGCCTGGGGGCGATGCAGAGTCGCCTCGAGAGCGCAGTTCGGTCACTTGCGGTGGCATCGGAAAACGCGGCGGCTGCCAACAGTCGCGTGGCAGATGCTGATATCGCCGGGAGCATGAGCGAGCTGGTGCGCGCACAGATCCTTCAGCAGGCCGGAATCTCAGTCCTTGCCCAAGCAAATCAGGCCCCGGGAATGATTCTGGACCTGCTCAAGTAGGCACGGCGAGGTCGGGACTTCCTATCCCTACCGAAGCCAAACAGGAATACATGGCTCTGGGGTCGCCTGCCATTGACCTTGGGGTTCTTGCAGATAGGGAGATCGAACCACCATGGCACTTCGCATCAACTACAACTTGGCGGCATCCGTCGCCCAGCGCAGCCTCGGCGCCAGCCAAGACAACTACGCAAAGCAGGCCGAGCGCCTCGCCACCGGCCTGCGCATCAACAAGGCCGGCGACGACGCCGCGGGCATGGCCGTCTCCGAGCGCCTGAAGAACCAGGTGCGCGGCCTCAACCAAGCCGCCCGCAACGCCCAGGACGGCATCAGCCTCATCCAGACCGCCGAGGGCGCCATGGGCGAGGCACACACCATCCTCGCCCGCATGCGCGAGCTCGCGATCCAGGCATCCAACGACACGGTGACCGCAAGTGACCGTGCCAACCTCCAAGTAGAGTTCTCGGCCCTCTACTCCGAGATTGACCGCATCGCCACGTCAACCCAGTTCAACGGCA
>CAILQO010000438.1 GCA_903836285.1 uncultured Chloroflexota bacterium | reverse complement strand
GCAGAGCTTGAGCGATCTCTTGCGTGGAACGGGAGCCCAGGATCGTCACCGCCAGGAACGGCTCCTCGTCTGCCCGTCCTTCTCTACGGGAAGCGAGCCGCGCTCGCTGGCGCCGCTGCTGGTCACGAACCGTGGGCACCCGGTGGGCTTTGCACCGGTATTGATGACCGGGCATCCGAGGTCCGGTTGACACTGGACACCAGTGCAGGCTTCGGCGCGAATGCGCTCTTCTGCCCGCCTGGGTTCCCGTTTGTCTCACTCGAACCTCGCTCAGCGGTGTCAAATGCGCTCGGCCTCGCCAGTTCCCACCCACATCTCAACACTGGCATCTTTCGCCTTGGACCGGGTGCGACCTGGAGCGCATGGGCATCGCTCACAGCCACCCTCCTATGATGGCGCGTGCCGCGAAGCCTGAGGCAGTCGCGCCTCAATGTAGATCAGGACAGCGTCGCACCAGAACGGAGGACTGTTGCCATGACAAGCCCACAGATCGACGACGCCGAGATTGCGAGACAGTTCCGGCACGGTTCAGTTGCGACCGTGACGAACTGGCTGAACCAGCGTGGCTACCGAAACGCCTTCATCCCCGGCTTGCTCGTGGTCAACCCTCGTTTTCGCATGGCGGGACGCGCCCGAACAATCCGATTCGTGCCTGCTCGACCTGACCTCGCTGAACTGTGGCCGGACCGCGAGGCGAACCCACATCGCAAGGCGGTGGAGCACATTGGCGCTGGCGAAGTGCTCGTCGCGGATGTCGGAGGAAACGACGAAGGAGGGGTTTTTGGCGACATCATGACGGCACGACTCCAAGCGCGTGGCGCGGCGGGCCTCGTAGTCGATGGAGCGGTCCGGGACGTCTGGCAGATGCGCGACATCGACCTACCGGTCTATACGCGGCACGTCAACGCCGCCGCGATCCAGCGTGCGGTCATGGCCGTGGAAATGGACGGGATCGTGACATGCAAGGGCGTAGCCGTCCGGCCAGGCGACTGGCTGGTTGGTGATCCGGACGGTGTGGTGGTGGTGCCTGCATCGCTGGCAGCTGAGGCCGCGAAGTATGGCGCCGACCATGAGGACTTGGAGACGTACCTGCGGGAGCGGGTGCTCGGCGGTGCGCCGCTCTCGGAGGCGTATCCGCCCAACGAGACAGTGCGCGATGCGTACCGGGCGCGATACCCCGGACGACCCGCCGACTGACACCCATGGCGCCCTCCGCACCGACACGCTCGCTTTTAGATTCCGATGATGGAACCGCGATGCCGGACCTGTACGCGCGCACCTACATGACGCTCCTCCGCAGCAGCGGGACGGTGCGAGTCCATGCGCTGCAGGCGGCGCACGCGCGCATGCGGTCCAGCCTTCATGCGCTTGCGGCGCGATCAGAACCGGATGCCGGCGCGTTCATCTATGCCATCCAACGCTTGCCACTGTGCGTCTCGAAGGTGTCGAAGGTCGTCATCGGGCAGGAAGGCGAGCAATTCCGCGCCGTCCTCGGACCGGAGGTTGAAACGTGGGAACGCGTTGAAGCCGCTGCCCGACGGCGGGCATGGAGATGGGACTCGCAGACAACCCTGACGGTCCACGCGAGT
This sequence comes from uncultured Chloroflexota bacterium, assembly GCA_903836285.1. Taxonomy (GTDB): domain Bacteria; phylum Chloroflexota; class UBA11872; order UBA12225; family UBA12225; genus CAILQO01. The sequence continues at coordinate 15,403 of CAILQO010000438.1, read as the reverse complement.
TCGCCATCCGACCTTGACGACGTCATCCCGTGCCTCGTCGCCTATCAGATGGAGTGGAACAAGCTTCACGCTGCTCTCCGGCGGCAGTTCAGGGACGGCGCGGGCGAGACGTTGGCTGCAATCGCAAGCTCCGGCGGTTCGGGGGACGAAGCAGAAGCGCTACAGGCCCTGGGGCCACGGCTCGGCTTCGTCCAGACCGACTGGGGGCGTCTTGCGCGCATCCATGGCGAAGCATTCCCGGATTGGCTCGGGATGGTGGCTAGCACGCCGAAAGACCTCTCGATTCGGCTGCTCGGCGGCAACGACGTGGCGTACTCGCGGCTCGCCCGTCGTTGGTGGCGTCCAATATCGTCGACCCACCTACGTCAGGACGTTGAGCACCGACCGGTCTACTTCGTCTCGTCCAACCTGCACGCGATTGTCAATCTCGTCTCAGGATACGTCCGCCGCCGTCGCGGTCTGCTCCTCGACTTCCTTGGTCAGGCCACACCACCCGGCATCGCCCGAGATGAGGTCGAGGCGCTGCGGTCGCTGCAACCGGTCGCGAACCTCGAGAACATCCTGTACTACGCCTCGCGGCTTTGGCACCAGGCCCACCGTGAGCAATCGCTCCGTGACGTGCGCCGCGCAGAGGAGGCAGCTCGCGGGATTATCCAAGTGGACGCATCGACGGGGTTTGACGTCGGCGCCCAACTGATTGAGCTTGCAAGCCTCCGCCCGAGCGATCTTGATCCCCGACTCGCGACCCACGCAGGCACGCTCGCCAGATCCGACGCAGTCATCCTCAACGTCGACTACCCGCTCGGGCTCGCCTCGTATCACATCGTTCGGGAAGTCCTGACATCGTGCGCCGAAGTCCGGGGCGTATATGCCATTGGCAAGGCTGCAACATTGAACGCGGCGATCGGAGACGTGCTGCTTTCGGACACCGTGTTCGACGAGCACTCCGGGAACAGCTATGCGTTTCCGAACGCGTTCCGCGCTCGGGACTTGAGCAAATACTTGACCTTCGCTTCGGCGCTGGACAACCAGACAGCCGTTACGGTCCGAGGAACCTTTCTACAAAACGAGGCATCGCTTGGGCGGTATTACGGCGAGCGTTTCACGGTCGTCGAGATGGAGGCCGGGCCGATCTTGTCGGCGGTGTACGAGGCGACTCATCCGGACCGGCACCCATCCGGCGAGCGCGTGTACTTTCGTGAGTTGCCGATGGACTTCGGGATCATCCACTATGCGTCCGATACCCCGTACACGCAGGCTCGAACCTTGGGCAGCCGCGGCCTCTCGGTTGAGGGGATCGATGCAACCTACGCAGCCGCGCTTGCAGTTCTTGAACGAATCCTGATCAGTGAGCGTGAGCTGATGGGCGCGTGATCTGATCACTACGGCGCATCCGGGCATCAACCCCACGGTCGCCGTTGGGTCAATCCCTACCGTGTTACGTGACTCCTGTGGGGCGCGTCCACGGCGGACATCCGCCGTGGTTTCGCCATCTGGGCCCTTCTCCGCTCCGCGGAAGCGGGCGAGGGAAGTAAAGGAGCGGACCCAATGAACAACCGCGCCGGAACCAAGACGCTTCCTACCACCGGCGACGACACGTCATTGCGCGGGACGACCCAACGGCATGCCGATACCTCCGTGCGGACACCCGCACTGAGGGATGCTCGCTACCTCAACGCCCAGACGAGCCTGTTGCGCTTCAACGAACGCGTACTTGAAGAGGCGCGAGACCCGACCCATCCGCTACTTGAGCAAGTGAAATTCCTTGCCATCTCCCACTCGAACCTGGACGAGTTCTTCGAGATCCACGTCTCCGGCTTGCAGAACCAACGGGAGGGAACGCAGGTTGGTACTGCCGGGCTGCTGCCCGATGGCACGACACCGACCGAGGCCCTCGAACGGGTGATGAATGAGTGCGTCGCCCTGCTTCAGTCACAGGAAGCGTGCTGGGACACGCTTCGCGCAAGCCTCGCGTCCGCGGGTATCCACGTGATGGACTACACGGCCCTCGGCCCAGGTCAACGGGATGTGTTGCGGGCCTACTTCAAGCGTGAGGTCTTCCCGGTCCTCACACCGCTCGCAGTCGACCCCGGGCACCCGTTTCCTCATATCTCCCACCGGAGCCTGAGCCTGATGGTCGCGCTGGACGACCCTGAGGTTGGTCCGCGCTTCGCCCGCGTGAAGGTCCCGAACAACCTACCTCGGCTCATCCAGGTACCAATTGATGGCAATCACGCGCCGCTCGCTGCGCCTGGGGAGCACCGTCCAATCGCGTTCGTGTGGCTTGAGGACATTATTTCGGCGCACCTAGACTCGCTGTTCCCCGGTGTGCCGGTTCGGGCGAGCTACCCATTCCGTGTCACCCGTGACGTGGACCAGGATATTCGGGAGCACGATGCAAGCAGGCTCATGGACAGCATCAGGGACAGCCTGCGTGAGCGCGCGTGGGGCGCCGTGGTGCGTGTGGAGATTGACCCGGCGATGCCAGCGGACTTGCGCGGGCGGCTGCTGCAGGAGCTGGACGCCGAGAGTGCCATCGCAGACATCCGGCCCGTGCCACTCGGTCGCAGCTCGCTCATGGAGCTTGCGGGCGTGGATCGCCCTGACCTCAAGCACCTTCCGTTCACCCCTCGCGTGCCCGCCGTGCTTGCCCCGAATGAGAACGTGTTCGACGCGATCAAAGCGCGGGACATCCTCCTGCACCACCCGTATGACGCATTCGGCCCAGTCGTCCAACTGATCGAGGCCGCGGCGGATGACCCTGACGTCCTTGCCATCAAGCAGACGCTCTATCGCGTCGGCCGCCGGTCGCCGATCATCGCTGCCCTTGTCCGTGCGCGCCGAAACGGCAAGCAGGTCGCCGTCCTGGTTGAGCTTAAGGCTCGGGGCGATGAGGAAAACAACATCGAGTGGGCGGAAACCCTTGAGCGTGAGGGCATCCACGTCGCGCACGGCATCGTCGGGCTGAAGACACACTGCAAGGCCCTGTTGATCGTGCGCCGTGAATCCGACGGGATACGTCGATACGTCCACCTCGCCACCGGGAACTACAACGCCGGGACCGCGCGGCTGTATACCGACTATGGCTATCTCACGGCGCGCCCGGACTTCGGCGAGGACATGACGAACCTGTTCAACTCGCTCACCGGGTACTCCCGCCAGACTCGCTACAACCGCATCCTGGTCTCCCCGGGCGGCTGGCGTCGGCGCCTCGTGGAGCTGATCGATCGGGAGATGTCGAACCAAGCGCGTGGTGAACCCGGCCTTATCCGGATCAAGGTCAATGGCCTGACGGACACGCGGCTGACGGACCTGCTGTACCGGGCGTCAGTCGCCGGCGTCCGCATCGAACTGATGGTCCGCGGCATGTGCTGCCTGCGCCCAGGCGTTCCGGGGATGTCCGAGAACATCCGCGTAGTGTCGCTCGTCGGGCGGTTTCTTGAGCACAGCCGAGTCTTCCACTTTCGGAATGGCGGCGAGGACGAGGTCTACTTGGGGAGTGCCGACGTGATGCCCCGCAACCTCGACCGCCGCATCGAGGCAGTCTTTCCGGTACCAGACGACGCGTGGAGGCAGGACGTCCTCGATGTGTTGGACCTGGGCTTCCGGGACACGGCACGGCTCCGGGTCCTAGGTCCTGACGGGACGTACCAACGTGCCCGCGAGGCCAGCTCGGCCGTGCCCGTCGTTGAGGCGCAGGAGGTCCTGCTCGCGAAGGCCCGCGCCGGGGGGTGACGCCGACCCCAACCCGATACGGCCGCAGTGGGAGGGGTCAGGGTGTAGCGGACCCTTGCCGCAATGCCCTTACTTCTTGGGTCGCCGGGCAAGCGCCTCCATTGACGACTTCCACGCAACAGGGTTGCCGGTGTCGTGGCGGTCACCATCAATGAGTGTCACCGCGTAGCCCTCGCGTTCGACGAGGCGGGCTTGCGCACCAGTGAACTGGTACTCCCCCCGATCGCGCCGGCCCAGGCGAATGTCCTCGTCAAGCACGTCAAAGATCATCGGTGACACGGCGTGGATGCCGAACCACGTGAGGTACGAGTCGTCGGCGAGGCCGGTTGCCCGCAACGTCGCGCGCGCAACCTCCACCGTCGGCTTCTCGACGACCGCGTGGGCAACAAAGTCCCCCGGGTATCCCGGAATGGCCTCGGCGCCGATCGTGCCGTACCCGGAAATTTCCTCCTCCGGCGTCACAAGTACCCCGGAGGTCGAAAGCCCGAGGCGCGCGAACCCATCCGCGACCTGACCCGCACAACGAGTGGCATTCGCGGTCGTGTACACCGTGTCACCAAGCATCACGAGTACGGGTTCGGCGCCTGCCCATGCCGCCCCACACCACACGGCATGGCCGTATCCCTCAGGGGTCGGTTGCGTTACGAACGAGACGTCAGGCCTCCGGCGCGCGAAGCCAGCCTCAGCGGACCGATCAAGATAGCGCTGGTAGATGGTGTCGTCACCTGGCGCGGTCACCAAGCAGGCGTGGCCGATCCCGCCCTCCCACAATTCCTCAAGGATGAGGTCAAGGACCGTCCGCGCGACGCCGTCGCCATCGATGATCGGGAAGAGCGCCTTCGGCAGCGCAAGGCTTGCTGGCCAAAGCCTGCTTCCGCGCCCCGCAACCGGCACGATGGCGCGATTGGGGCGAACACCTTTCCACGGCCCAGGTACGGAGACGCTGCGACGCTTGGCACGTCCAAATGCATCCGGCATGTGCTAGCCCTGCTCCACCGGGAAGCCAGCCTGAGACCATGCGTCCAAGCCTCCCTTAAGGGCGGCGACACCTGAATGACCCACCTGCGCAATCAGGAACGCCGCACGGGCGCTCGTGTGTTCGGACGGTCAAGTGCAATAGAAGATCGCCAGCTTGCCGGAAGGAATCTGCCGACGAGCTTCGGCCGCATCGCGTTCAATGTCCACAAGCGGCATTGACACCGCACCTGCAATGTGTCCAGCTAGAAAAGCGTCTCGGGCGCGAGTATCGAAAAGCACGGCGCGCCCATCCTTCCATTGCGCGTGGGCGCGCGGCGCGTCGATGCGCGTGACCGCCTCATCTGAGTCGGGCGGTGCCACTGCGGCGCGAGCTCCGGGGTCGACCACCCGAACGCCACACCCACTGGCAACCATAGTGAGCGACAGCAACCACGATCGCCTACGCGCCATCTGGAACATCGGCGCCGAAGTGGCCGCCCTTGTGCCGAGGCTCATTCGGGGATCATGTATCCGGCGAACGGGACGGTCCGCACGTACGACGGGTTCTGTGGATCGTCCTCGATCTTCTGGCGCAGCCGATGGATATGCACCTTCACAAGGTCCTCGTTACCGGGACCCACATACCCCCACACGTGCTCGACGATCTCGGACGTTGCCATCACCCGTCCGCGATTTCGGAGCAAGAGCAGCACGATCTTGTATTCGAGCGGCGTCAGGTGCACGTCAGCACCGCGACGGGAGAGGCTCCGCGTTCGCGTGTCGAGCAGAAGGTCGCCCGCCTCAAGCCGCTCGGGTTCGGCAACGGTCTCCGAACCAAGGCTTGCCCTTCGTAGCACTGCCTTGATGCGCGCCACCAGCTGACGGGGCGAGAAGGGCTTGGTGACGTAGTCGTCGGCGCCAATCCCGAGCGCTCGCACGAGGTCCGCCTCGTCGGTGCGCGCGGTCAGCATGACCACCGGGGTGGCGGCAACACTGCGGACCCGACGGCACACTTCGATTCCGTCAACGCCCGGCATGTTGATATCCAATATAACCAAGCTGGGCCGGTCATCCTGGAACCGGCGCCAGCCTGCCTCGCCGTCGTACGCGGCGACAACAGTGAAACCCTCGCGGTGCAGGACGTAGGTCAGGACGTCGACGAGGTCGCGATCATCGTCGATGACCAGGATCTTCATGACCCCAAACATATCGTCTCGTGTCCCCACGCACCACTCCGAAGCCGGAATGGGCCTACTCTCATCTCAAATCGCAGTACCAGCGAGGCACTGGCACGCTCCGTTCTCCCGTTGCAAAGGGGGAGGGGCAGGAAATGAGGCCTTTCGGGATTGGGGAGCCGGTCATCCCCGTGATCGCTGCGGGCCGCTCTCGGCCTCATCCCCATTGCGATGGCAGAGGGGACGGGGGATGAGGTGCCAGACCAACCGTAAACCAGACCGTCGTTCCTGACCCGGGCGTACTCTCGAGGCCGACCGTTCCCCCATGCGCCTCGATGATCGCGCGCGTGATCGCGAGCCCAAGCCCGGTCCCGGGCGCCGCCAGCACGGCGGAAGATGCCCGGAAATGGCGCTCGAACACGTCTCCCTGCTCTGGCAGCGGGATGCCCGGTCCGTGATCGGTCACGGCAACGCGGACCGTTGAGCGGCCGCCTGGACCGGTGACAGCGTGGGAAAGGCGGATCACGATCTCGTCGCCTGCCGGACCGTACTTGGACGCGTTCCCGACAAGGTTTGCCATGACTTGTCCAAGTCGGCGTGCGTCACCCCACGCAAGCGCCAAGTCTGGGACCGTTCCCGGCGGGCCACGCGACCCGTCCAGCCCGGCGATGCGCACTCGCTGGCCCTTCTCCTCCAGGATTGGCGCGAGTGTCCCAACGGCGCCCTCGACCACCTCGGCCAAGTCGACTGGCCCCATCCGGATGGTGAACCGGCCCGCACGGATGCTGCCAGCATCCAGGACGTTCTCAACAAGAGTGTTGAGTCGAACTACTGCGCGGGCCACCTTGCCAACCACGTTCCGGAGTTCGTCAGGGGGCAGCCGTCCGACGTCGTCACCCAGCACCTCCACGAGGGCGACAAGTGATGTCATCGGCGTGCGCACCTCGTGGGCGACAGAGAACAGGTACTCGTCCTTGAGGTCGTTCAGACCCCGCAAGCGCACGTACGTCGACGCAATGCTGGCCCTCATCTCCTCCATACGCGCCGCGAGCTGGCCAACCTCGTCGGCGGATGGCGCCACCGTGATCGGGTGTTCTAGGTCCCCGGCGCCGATACGGGCGGCATCGCGCGCCAACCTTCGAAGTGGGCCGGTTAGTACCAGCGACCCAAGAGACGCAAGCAGCAAGGCGCCGGCGGCGATGGCACCGGTGGCGGGGACGTATGAGCCAAGGATCTCAGCGCGCGCATCCACGAGCGACTGGACCGGGTGCCCAACGGCGAACATCCCGACCGGTTGCCCTTCGATATCGGTCAACGGGGTCCATCGCAGGCGGAACTGGCGACCGCCCGGCAGGCGCAGTGCATCCTCGTAGGGTCGAGCGTCGCGCAAGACGGCGGCGCGGACCGGATCGGGTGCGCGCGCACCGGGTGCGCCGGTACCTCCCGGCAAGGTAGTGGCAGTTAGCCGGTCGCCGCAGTACAGGCTTGAGTCCAGCCCTGTGTCCGCCTTCACGCGGCGCACGAACTCCTCGTCCATTGGGAAGCGCACCTGCACTATCCCGACGATGGCCCCGGAGGTATCGTGGGTGGGTGCGTTGATGAAGACGGATAGGTCGCAACCCGGTCCCTGCACCAGAGATGTCGACGTGGAGTCCCGCTCGAAGGCATCCGCGGCACCGGGAACGGTGAACGGTCGCTCGCCGGCGCCGCGCCAGGTCACCGGAGCGAGCGCAACGACGGACCCGTCTTCCGCGGCGATCACGAACCGGTAGTACGGGCGCAGCACAAGGATGGGCTCGACGACCGCCAACGCCGGGATCGGATCCCGCGCCCGGATCGCCTCCGCAACCGTGCGACGCTCGCTCACCTGACGTGCGACCAGCTCGGCTTCGGCCACACGCTGCTGGTACATGGACGCGAAAGTGACGGTGGCCAAGTCAAGCCGGTCAGTCGTGGCCCGCTCAAGCAGCCCGGACACGACCTGCCAGCCGGCAGCGGCACTGCCTCCGGCCCCAACGGCGACCAGCATCACAGCGAAGGCAGCGAGCTGAGTTCGGAAGCCGAGGCGACGCACGACGCGGGCGATGCGCCCACCTAGCGCGCCCATCAGCCTCCCTTGGCCGCCCCTTTCCGTCATTACCCCTCGCCAGTCAACGCCGGCAGAACCCTCTGTCGGGACCAACATCGCCACGAAGCGGCAGGCGCGACCTCGCACGTGGCGGGGACCTGCATCCCACGGTCGACCCCCGACGCCCGGACGGTGCCTGCGCCGCCTACATCTCGAGTGACAGCGTTTTTTTCATCCGGACGTGCGGGATTCCGTCTTCATCGAACGGGGTGGTGCCGGGATCGACCACATACCCAAGGCGTTCGTAGAAGGCCCGTACTGGGACCTGCGCGTGCAGCACCGACTCGCGGTAACCGCGCGCAAGCGCCAGCTCCTCAAGCAGACGAACGAGGCGCACGCCAAGCCCGGTGCCGCGCCAAGCAGGCAGCACCGCGACCCTCCCGATCTGGGCCACGCCGTTTGGCCTTCGGAGGAGCCGGGCACCGCCAATCGCCCGAGCCACCGCACCGTCGTCTCGGTGCCCTCCGCGGGCGCCAGCGAGGCTGAGCGGGAGGTACCTCCCGGCCTGCGCACTCGCTCGGACCGCAGTCCCCTGCCGCGCAGGCGCCAGACCCTCGGGTACGGCACCGTCCGAAGGCAAAACGGCGAGGGCATGCACGGCGTTACGATCGTGCTCATCCAGCTCCGCGGATATCGGCACTCCCTGCTCATCGCAGAAGACCGCGAGGCGCACGGCGACCAAACCGGTCCACTCCCCCGGAGTCTCGGCAATCTTTACCCGCACCGCGACGCGATCATCCATTGTGAAGGATGATAGGGGAGCCCTTATCTCCTGCCCCCGCAGCCGCATTTGCTCGTTCCACCCGGGATCTATCGGCGCCTTGGGGTGAGGCAGTGTGAGGGGAGAGGGAACGGGGGGTTAACTGTCCCTTGTAGCACCCCCAGCGTCATAAGCCCCATCCAAAGCCCCTTCCCTGTTTCAGGAAGGAGGCAACGTGGCCGATCCGGCTTCGTTGCTGCGACGGGCGAAGGGGACCTGGCGGTCGCTACGGCTGGAAGTCGAACGCAGCCCCGTAGTCGATTGGCCCGACCGCCGGAATACCCGGGTCCTCCAGCGACCCGACCAGTCGGCGGGCATTACTTCCATCGGAGTAAGCAACCCACACCTCAAGCTGACCTGCGCGGGTCGTGCTGCTTGCAAGGTTTGCTGGCGTCAACCGGCGGGCAAACACAATCGTCCTGCCGTCCCGGCTCCAGCGGGGCACGTCATCGGCAACCGCCTGCGGGACCGTTGCCTCAGCAAGCAGTGAACGCTTCTTTTTCCCGTCAATCCCGATGACACCGATCCGCCGGCGGAGGAATGCCCATGTCGGATCTGCAACCGTTTCGCGAGTTAAGCCGAAGCTGTACGCAATCTGCGTTCCATCGGACGAAACCGCCGGTGACGATGGTGCGCCTCTTTCGGCGGACTCAAGGACTAAGCGCCGTACGGCGAGGTTCCCGGCTGGCGCGGTCGTCAATTCCGTTGACACCATCGACTTACCCTCGCTCCATCGCCCGGGCCCACCATCAATGATGGGAACGACTGGCGCCAGGCTCCCGTGACCGATGATGCCTCGGACGAGCAGCGTCGCAGGGCTCAGCTCAACAGGCTCCGACCCCGCCGATGACGCCACAAGGAGCCTGCCCGGACGTTCCGGACCCTCATCGTCGAGTGGCACCTGCCAGAACATGACGTACTTGTCATTGTTCGACCAACAACAGAGGCGAAGTCCAGTGGTACCTGACGTGAGGTAGACAGGTGTGGAAACAGGGGTCGCGAGCGACGTGTTGACAATCCAGATGCCGTCGCGTGTCGCGGATGGGCCCACGGGCTTGCGTCGCTCGTAGGCAATCTTCGTGCCGCCCGCCGACCATGCCAAGTTCGGGCCTACACCGGACCCCGGGGGGTCAATCATCCGCTGGCCCATCGGGCCGGCCCGAGGGTCAAACACCACCAGCGCACCAGACGCGGACGCGTAAACGAGGACCGCGTTATAGGCACCCCAGCGGGCGGTCGCAGGCTGGTCGCCCTCCAGCATCGGATACTCGGCGGAGCCATCAGATTTCGCGACGAAGAGCTTCCCTCCGCGCGCGAAAGACACGAAGTTACCCCCCGGCGCGACGCGAACCTGGCTTACCCCACCGCCCTTCGTCGCACGCAAGGTCGACCCTTGCGCAACGTCGTAGACATACGCATCACCTTCGCGGAGGTAGCCGACGTACCCAGAGGCTCCAATGAGAGCAGGATTTGCGGGCCCTTGGCGTTGCACTGAGGGATTGGTCTGGCGGAGGCGGGCACGGAAGTCAGGGAAGAGGACGAGCGCAACCACGAGCCCGAGGCATAGCGCGATGAATGCGATGCCAAAGATCCGCCCCATTCCGTCGAGATTGTACGTTCTGGTCGAGTGACATCCTTGGCGCCGGGGTGCTCCGAGACCAAGTTACCGGCGTCACGAAGAAGAGGGTCATCGTTTTGAAACGGCAGTCGTTCAGTTCGTCTCCAATGCGAGTTGCCGTGGTCGGGGCCGGAATTCTCGGCACGAGGCACGCCCGATTCTGGGCTCAACAACCCTCAGCAGACCTTGTCGCCGTCGTCGATCTCGATCTCGGCCGTGCCGAGCAACTTGCGTCCACCTGGAGCACCACAAATTCTTGCTCTGTAGCATCCTATGCTGATATTGACCAGATGCTCCGGGATGCGCATCCCGATGCGGTGTCGATTGCGACACCCGATAACGCGCATCGTGACCCGTGCCTTGCAGCGCTCGCCATGGGTGCGCACGTGCTTGTCGAGAAGCCATTGGCAACGTCCACTGCTGACGCCCGTGCGATTGTCGAGGCCGGTGCGTCTGCAGGACGAGTCGTCATGGTCAACCATTCGATGCGCTGGATCCCGCGGCATCGTGAGGTCCACGCAGCTACAACCGAAACCGGCGAAGTTGGGTCAGTGGTCGTGGCGCATTCCGTGAAATCCGATGTCGTGTCAGTCCCGGCGTCAATGTTGAGGTGGGCGGGACAATCGTCACCCGCGTGGTTCCTGACTGCGCACGACCTTGACTTGGTCCGATGGTTTGCCAGGGACCAGGTCACCAAGGTCTGGGCGCAGGGCAGTCGAAAGGTGCTGAAGGCACGAGGAGTCAACACGTGGGACGCGATTCAGGCATCAGTCGCGTTTCGCGGGGGAGCGATCGCGTCCTTCGAGTCTTCCTGGATCCACCCGGATACGTACCCGTCGCTCACGGACGACTACATGCATGTCATCGGGGATCGTGGGGTCGCCTACCTTGATCGCGGCCGGGAATCGTTGGAGGTGTACGGACCACGGGGTTCACGCCAACCCAAACACGCGACGGTCTACGAGGTCGACGGACGGATCCACGGGTCATTCCGACACGCGCTCGAACACTTCGAGGAGTGTGTCCGCTTCGGACGTGAGCCAGAGACCTCCGCGCGTCGGCTGATCGGCGTGGTCTCGACGCTCGAGTCCATCCACCGATCGTTGGAAAACGGGGGCACCGTCGACGTCACCGATCCCGGGCAATAACTGCTCGACGCGTGTGAAGGCGGATCGTGGTCGGGGAGAGAGGATTTGAACCTCCGACCACCTGTACCCCATACAGGTGCGCTACCGGGCTGCGCCACTCCCCGTCGGTGTTCATGCGACAGCGGATCCCGTACGGACCCGCAACGCCGACCACCCTGCCAGTGTACCACTGAGGCTTGCACGAGCCCGGTGGGCTTCACTGTTACCATTCGTCTTACAACGACGCACGGCATGAGGGAACTCGGACATGGCAGGGAGCAAGGGAACCAAGGGCGGCCTCGGCAAGACGGCGCGCTCGTCGACCATCTTCGACCGCGAGGCAGGCAATCGCCCCAGCGGCCACACATGCATGCTCTGCAGCAAGCCAATCATCATCAAGGAGCACCTGCCCGTCATGCAGATGCCCGGGCGCAAGATGGCACACTACCACCGAGCCTGCTACCAGTCGTCCTAACGGCCCGAGCTCGCCGATCCAGGGGGATCGAGTGAGTTTCAGGCCAGCGCGAAGCGCTTCTCCCCGTCGCCTTGCAAACGCATCCCGGCGAGGCGTTGGCGTCGCGATACTTTCGCTTGGTTTTACTGGCCTCAGGGCAAGTGCGGCCCAAACGGTCTCAGCAACGCCCACTTCGACCGGCATCCGAGCTGTTGAGCTTCCACTCACGCGGTCGGACGCATCCCCTCGCTCTGACGACAATCCCGCTTGGTTGGCGCTCCGTGGGGGCGACTACCGCAACGCCTACCTCGAATTTCGGGCTGCCGGACTCGCCGCAAGTACTGAGGCTGAACGAGCATCCGCGGCCCTCGGAGCATGCGAGGCACTCCTCGTGGATGGCTTGGCCGACGAAGCGATTGACCAGCTCAGCAACTGGATCGACGCGTATCCGGATGACCCGAAGCAGTTCGCGGCGCGCATCATGCTCGCACGAGCGCTAGAGGCTTCGCCTCGCCAAGGCAGCGATGAAGCGGCGGTGTCGGCCTGGCGAGAGGTTCTGTACGTTGGCTCCGTCCCGTGCGCGGACGCCGTGCACATCAGGCTCTCAATGCTGCTCGCCTCCCTCGGCCGTGAGGATGAAGCAGCCGCTGAAGTCCGGAACGCTGGTGCGATCGTTGCTGGATCGGACTCGACCTTTTCTTCCCGACTCCTCGTTGCAGAAGCCGGCCTGGGCCGTCCCGGCTTGTCGCGCGACCCTGCGCGAGCAGCCGCCCTTGCAGAAGAGGCATTCACCGCAATCGTGAATGTCGGTCGACTCCCGGACGACACCGCCGAAGCCGCTTGGCGCGTCGTTTCAAGCGCCTCGGCCTCCGGCAACCGTGCGCGCGCCGACGCAGTCCGTTGGCAGATCATCGGCGAGTGGCCGGAGACACCGTCCGCCTTGCGAGCGGTTACCGAACTCGGGCCGGACAAGGTTCCGGCAACCGCGCGAGCAACGATTGCAGCGGCAAACGGGAGATGGGAAGCGGTCCGCGATGCCACACGCTGGGTGCTGGCAAATGCGCCCGCGGACCCAGCTGTCGGACAAGCGCGAGCCCTTCGCGGTATCGCCGCGAACGCAATCCGCGAACCCGGCGCCGAGCTGCTGCTCGACGAGGGCGGCGGCTCTGAAGCAGGCTCGAAATGGGGTGCGCGGGCCATCTTGGAGGCCGCGGAGCGACGGCGGACAGCAAAGGACACTCAAGGCGCGGTGGCGAGATACGCGAAGCTCGCGACGACCTTCCCGGACACCCTCGAGGCCGGCCAAGCGAATTATCAGCTGGGTCGAATCTTGCCTAGCCTCGGCGAGATGACGCGCGCAGTCCATGCGATGAACCTCGCCGCTGATGTCGGCCCAGTGGGCTTCCACACTGTGCGCGCTCGCGAGATCCTCCGACGCGCGTCTCCACGACCGCCTGCCAGCACCGAAGCATTCGTCGAATCGGGTGTCATTACTCCGAGCGATTGGGCCGAGTGGGAGAAGTGGCTACGTGTCCGATCGCTTGCTGCTCCGGCCAACTCGGGTGAGTTAACCGCACCAGACCTTCAGGTCGCCGTCGATCGGCTCGACGGTCTCCTCGCGGGCGGCCTCTTCGCCGAGGCAGTCGATGGTGCTCGCGAGATTTGCCAGCGACGAGGCTACGCGCCGGCCACGATCGCCGCTGTGGCGGACCGGCTCAGGACCGGGGGTCTCCTCACCTTCTCGATGACCCTCGGCCACCGGCTGTTGCGCGTCCTTGAGGCAGCCGGTGAGACTTCAACGCTTGCGTTGCCAGCGGTACCAAAGAAGCTCGCGTTCCCGCTCGCGTACCCCCGTCTGGTACGTGACAGCGCGTCCCGCGAAAACGTGGATCCGTACCTGCTCCTGGCGCTCATGAAGCAGGAAAGCTGGTTCGACCCCCGGGCGCAATCGACTGCGAGCGCACGGGGGCTGACGCAATTCATCCGTCCGACCGCCACGGCCGTCGCACGTGAGCTGAACTGGCCAAACTGGGCATGGGATGACCTCTTCCGCCCATATGTCGCCGTGCCATTCGGTGCGCGGTACCTGGGCTCACTCCTTCGTGACTTCCGCGGGAACGTCCTCTTCGCGACCGCCGCTTACAACGCCGGACCAAGTCCTGTCCTGAAGTGGATTGGTGGGGACTGGGGCCAGGACCCGGACCAGTTCGTAGCGGGCATCACGTATGGCGAGACCCGCACGTACGTCACGACCATCGCGACGTATGCTGAGGTCTACCGGGATACATATGGCACCGCGTGACCATATACCCGTCGCGCGTGTGGTGCAGTTCGCAGCCAGTTTCGGGCACCCCATGACCGAATCACTGCTCTCCGGCTGAGCGCCGCTCCGTAGCGCCACTGCAAACGCCGGAGGCTGGTCGGGCCGCGTCCGTCGCCCCGTCAGCGCCGTCGTGCAGCTCCTTGCTCCCGTTCACTCACCAGACGGGAGAAGCTCCGATTCGTCCACGATCGTGCCGTCCGCGCGACAACGCTCCAAGGGGGTGCCGTCAACCGACATGCCGATCAGCGCTTCGGACATGCGAGCCACTCGAGCCATGGCGCGCACGTCATGGACCCGAATAATCCGTGCACCTCGGGCGATAGCGAAGGTGTTTACGGCGGCCGTCCCCTCCAAGCGCTCAGAGCTGGGCAATCCCCCAAGCACGTTTCCCACGAGTGTCTTCCTCGACGCCGCGAGTAGGATGGGGAACCCCAAGGTGTGCAACTCATCCAGACGTCGAAAGATCTCGAGGTCCTGGCCGATCAACTTGCCGAATTCGATGCCCGGGTCGATGCAGATCCGCTGCGGTGCGATACCAGCAGAGAGCGCCATCATGGTCCGCACATCGAGAAACCGCAGCACGTCGCCGATCACGTTCCGGTAGTGCCAGTCAGGCGGAAACTTCTTCGGCACCCCCTTGATGTGCATCACGCACACGCCTGCATCGCCCCGAGCAACGACAGCCGGCATCTGCGGGTCCGAAAGGCCGGTGATGTCGTTCACAAGGGTCGCGCCGGCATCCAGGGCGGCTGCTGCGGTGCGCGAGCGATGGGTATCGACGGCGATTGGCACCGGGACACGCGAGGCAAGGGCGCGCACGACCGGCTCGATCCGGCGGATTTCCTCAGCGGAATCGATCTCTGCCGCCTCGCCGGAAGCGCTGTCGCCCCCGATGTCGATCAGGTCCGCACCTTCTTCCACCATGGCGAGGCCGCGTTCAACGGCTCGTTCCGGGTCAAAGTAACGTCCGCCGTCATGAAAGCTGTCCGGCGTCACGTTGAGGATCCCCATGACGGCGATCCGGCGCCCGAGGTCCAGACGGAAGCGTCCGAGTTGAAGGACACCAGCACCCCACGTAGCCACCGACAAGGAACGGATGATCGCGTCCGCGACGCCGACTGATGCT
>CAILQO010000437.1 GCA_903836285.1 uncultured Chloroflexota bacterium | reverse complement strand
GATCCTCGATATGCCCCGCTAGGCTACGGCACAACTCGTTGCCAGGCTGCGCCGATCAACAATGGTCGGCGCAACCTTCCGTTTGGTCTGGACGCGAGCGCGATGAAGCGGCGTGATTGGCTTGCGGGAGCGTCGGTAGTCGTGGCGCAAGCGTGCACCGTCCCTTTCACTGGGGGTAGCGCCCCGACACCGTCGGGCGCCGGCCGATACCGCGCCGACGTCTGGGCCGACAATTGGTTTGCCCTCTACGTCGGCGAAACCTTGGTCGGCGAGGATCGCGTGCCGATCACGACGGAACGATCATTCAATGCCGAGACGATCTTCTTTGACGCCAATGGTCCCATGGTGCTGAACCTCGTGGCCAAGGACTTCAAGGAGAACGACACGGGCCTTGAGTACATCGGCAAGCCGAATCAGCAGATCGGCGACGGTGGCGTGATCCTGCAGGTCACCGACACGCAGACCGGCAACGTTGTGGCGGTGACCGACGCCCGGACGCGCTGTCTGGTGATCCACCGTGCCCCGTTGCGACCGGCATGCGCCACGGTGAAGGGACCGACGGTTGCCGACTGTGGCGCGACGATCACCGAGGAACCGGCGGGGTGGAAGGCGCCGACCTTCGACGCAACGTCGTGGCCATCAGCCGTGACGTACTCCGAGGCCGAGGTCGGCGTGAAAGACGGTTACCTTGCGATCCGGTGGGATTCGGCGGCGAAACTGGTGTGGTCGAGCGACCTGAAACTCGACAACACCATCCTCTGTCGCGTGCCGCTGCTGCACCCTGCCCGGTAGTAAGCGGCAACGGCAACGGTCACCCGACGCGAACGACCAACTTCCCGAAGTTCTCGCCCCGGAAGAGGCGCAGAAAGGCGGTCGGCGCGTTCTCAAGGCCGTCGACAATGTCCTCGCGATACCGGAGCTGCCCCGATTGCACGAGGGGAGCGACCTCGGCGATGAACGGGGGGAAGGCCTCCGGGTGGTCCGAGATGATGAAGCCTTGCAGGGTCACCCGGTTGGCAAGCAGGGGGCCAAGGTTCAGGGGAGTCTGATCCTCGCCGTTGTAGCGGCTGATCAGGCCGCAGAGGGGGATACGCGCCCCGACGTTGAGGTTTGGCAGGACGGCCGCGAGGACGGCACCGCCGACGTTCTCGAAGTACACATCGATGCCGCGAGGGCAGGCTTGCCGTAGGGCGTCGCGCAGGCTGTTGGCGTCGTGGGCACGGTGGTTGAGGCAGGCATCGAAGCCGAGGTCGTGCACGGCGTGCGCGCACTTTTCGTCTGAACCGGCGATGCCGACGACGTGGCATCCCGCAAGGCGCGCGAGTTGGCCGACGACGCTCCCGACGGCACCGGTCGCCGCCGCGACGACGACCGTCTCACCGGCCTTCGGGTGGCCGATGCGATTCAGGCCGTACCACGCGGTTTGGCCGGGCATCCCGAGGACACCGAGGGCGGTGGAGATGGGCGCGACCGCCGGGTCTACGATGCGGACAGCACTGGCGGGGACGATGACGTGCGATCGCCACCCGCCGCTGGTCGTCACGACGGTCCCGACGGGAACTGACGGTGCGCGACTGGCGATGACATCACCAACGATGGCACCGACCATGGGTGACCCGATGGCGACCGGAGTGGCATACGAGGGGCCGTCCGACATCCGGCCACGCATGTACGGGTCAAGCGAGAGGAAGCGTGTGCGGACGAGGAGCTCGCCGTCGCCGGGCGTAGGCATTTGTACCGACACGACCTCGAAATCGTCGGCTGAAGCCATACCGTGCGGTCGACGGCGGAGGGTCACGTGGGTGGCGGTATCGCTCATGTCGGTCCTTGCGGTGGCGGCCCGCACTGCTCACGCGCGCGGGTCGGGGTATAGTGGGCGCAATCAAATATCAACCGGTGGCCTCGCAGGCCATCGAAGCCTTGGGTAACTGGTGCGCCTTGTGCGCATCGGAACGTGGGGGAAGTCGGTCAAACGCCGACGCTGTCCCGCAACTGTAGTGTCCCGGATCGTCGCACCACCCGGTGTGGGCGGCCGAGGGCAGAGTCAGGTCTACCCATCCTAGGGCTGCCGCGCACCTTCGCGAGAAAGGTTCGACGCTGCGCCATGGAACGGGCGTTCTCTCCGCCACCCCTTGCGATATCTGGCACGATCCGTTGGCCTCGTGCCGGTCGGTTCCCTTCGTTCGGCCTGACCTTCGCCTTGGCGTGCGCCTTGGGCTTGGCGATCGTCGCCGGGGTCGGCTGGGGCACGGTGCCCATCGCCCCGTCGCTTGTCGCACGGGTGATCGCATCGCACCTTGGACTTGGTGCCATCACCGTCGACTGGACGGCCGCGCAGGACGCCATCATCTGGCAGGTGCGCTTGCCACGTGTCATCGGCGCGGTCCTCGCCGGGGCTGCGCTCGCCACGAGTGGGGCGCTCTTCCAGGGGCTGTTCCGCAATCCGATGGCAGATCCGTTCGTGCTGGGCATCTCGTCAGGCGCGGCGTTCGGGGCGACGCTGGCGCTGCTGGTCGGGCCGGCGACGGGCCTCGCTGCGATCGGCATCCTTGCCCCGACGGCTGCCGGTCTGCAGGCGATGGTCGTTCCGGTCACCGGTGCCATCGGTGCGGTCGCGACGGCGTTCGGGGTTTTCCGGATCGCCCGGCGCGGGTCCGGCTTCCTGCTGACCGACCTCCTGCTGGCGGGCTTCGCCGTTGGGTCGATGCTGACCGCCGCGACGACCGCGGTGCTTGTGCTGAACGACCAGATGGCGGTGCGCCTGCGCCTCGTCTTCTCGTGGTTGGCTGGTGGCATCGCCGTGAACGGCTGGGGGCATCTCGCCGTCGCCGCGCCGGTCGTCCTGGTCGGGCTTGTCGTTGCGTACGGGCTCGCGCACTGGCTTGACCCCCTGGTCCTCGGCGAGGCGGGCGCGGCAAGCGTCGGTGTGCCGGTAGCGACGACCATCCGGGTGACGCTGGCAACCGGGGCGATCCTCGCGGCGTCGGCGGTCACGCTTGGGGGGCTGATCGGCTTTGTGGGCCTGCTGGTACCGCACATGCTGCGACGCCTGACTGGACCGTCGCACCGGCGGTTGCTTCCGGCGTGCGCGTTTGGTGGCGGCGCGTTCCTCGTGGTTGCCGACCTGCTGGCACGCATCGTGCTGGCGCCGGTCGAGTTGCCGGTGGGCATTCTCACGGCGATGGTCGGCGGGCCGACGTTCTTGATGATCTTGCGTCGCGCACGGCGGGCCGCGTGATGGCCCGCTTCAACGACTCCAAAGCGCCGTGTGGCTTTCGCTTGACGGGTGTCGCGGCGACGTACGACGCATCGGGTCTGGAAGCGCTCCGCGGTGTTTCGCTCGGTATCGAACCGGGTGAATACTTGGCGGTTGTCGGCCCAAACGGTGCGGGGAAGTCGACCCTGCTCCAAGTGTTGGCCGGGTTGGTGGAACCGTCTCGGGGCACGGTCACCCTTGACGGCATCGCCTTGCGTAACCATCGGCGGCGCGATCTTGCGCGCCGGATCGCGTGGTTGCCGCAGCGACTCGACCCGGCCTTTGACATCACGGTGGAGGGCCTCGTCGCCCTTGGGCGTACCGCCCACCGCTCGCTCTGGGGCGGTGACGATGACGCTGACCGTCGCGCCATCGACGGCGCATTGGCGGCGACCGACACGACCGAATTCCGAGACCGACTCGTGCAGGAGTTGTCTGGCGGTGAACGCCAACGTGTCGCCTTGGCGATGTCGCTGGCACAGGCACCGCAAGTTCTGCTTCTGGACGAACCGACGACCCACCTTGACCCGGCGCACGCGCAGGGCCTCCTCGACGTCGTGGCGCGCAAGCACCGTGACGAGGGCCTGACCGTCGTTGCTGTGTTCCACGACCTCAACCTCGCCGCCTTGGCGGCGGCACGCGTGGTCGTGATCGATGGCGGAGAGGTGGTAGCTGATGGCCCACCCGCCGACGCACTTGCCCCGACCGTCCTGGCGCGCACGTTCGGGCCGGTCATGCATGCCGTGACGCACCCAGTGGCGGGGGTCGCCCAGGTCTTGCCTGCGCGTGCCCCGCTCGCCCTGTAGCCCTTGGAGGCTTTCCAGATGACCCGTGAGAACCGTCGCGGCGCGCTTGCGTTGCTCGCACGTGCGATTGCTGTCGCGCTTGCATTGCTGTTGCCTGTACCGGTCGCCCTTGCCAATCGTGCACACGGTGCGCCGGCGTCAACACACGCTGGAGTTCTCGCCGCCACGACCTACCCGCTGTCGCTGGTCGACGACGAAGGGCGTGCCGTGACCGTCGCCAAGGAACCGCGACGGATCGTTTCGGCCGCGCCAAGCACCACGGAGATCGTGTTCGCGGTCGGGCTTGGCGACCGAGTCGTTGGGGTGACCGACTTCTGCGACTACCCCGAGGGCGCCCTCGCCGTGCCGAAGATTGGCGGGTTCAAGCCAAACCTCGAGGCGATCATCGGGGCGCAACCCGACCTCGTCCTGGCCGTGCGCGGCTTCCCGGCCGACATCATTGCCAACCTCGAGGCGCAGAAGGTGCCGGTCGTCATCCTGAACCCGGCCGACTTTGCGGGGATTCTGGCGAACGTTGAGACCGTCGGGAAGGTCGGCAACGCACCCGACGCCGCCGCGACGCTTGCGACATCGCTGCGCCAACGCTGGGACGCGGTCGAGGCGAAGGCGAAGGGGGCGACGGTGCGTCCCCGCGTGCTGTTTGAGATCGACGCCTCTGATCCGGGAAGCATCATGGCGGCCGGTCCTGGCACGTTTATCGATGCCATGCTGATGGCGGTCGGTGCTGTTAACGCCGTTGCGCCGGTGGCGGCGGGACTGCAGTACCCAAGCGTGAGCGACGAGGCAGTGCTTGGCCTCGCGCCGGAACTGGTGATCCTTGGTGACGCGCCGTTCGGCCAAAGTGTCGAGGCACTGGCGGCACGACCCGGATGGGAGGTCGTCCCGGCGGTGCGCGATGGTCGCGTCGTGGCGCTCAGCCAACGTGAGGTTGATGTAACCAGCCGGCCGGGGCCGCGGATCGTCGACGGCCTCGAGGCGGTCGCTCAGGTCGTGCGCCCCGAGCTCTTCGGGCCGTCCGACACCGCTCGCTAGCGGCGGTTCCTCGCGCCGCGCGCGTCAAACCCACCGTACGAGGCGGTGGCGGACGCGCGCGATGACGCGATAGCCGAGGCGAGCGGCGTGCCGGATCCCGGGCAATGCCATGGCGTGCCCGAGGAGTGCAAGTCGTGGCGACGCCCGCAAGAGTCGCCCGACGGCATCGGCCCCCACCCACTCGTTGCCCGACGCATCACGCACGATCAAGGCATCGGCAGCCTTGGATGCGAGGGCAAGGTCCGCGACGACATGCGGGCTACTCGACGGCACCAATGTGACGCCGGCCCCAAGGTGCCCGGCTACGCGTTGTGCCTGCACCGTGCAGAAAGTGCAGTCGCCATCGTAGATCACTTCGAGGCGCCCCGGCGCGTCGTGGATGGCAGGGTGCGCCTGGACGTGGCTAGTGCTTGTGCTGGCCCGGTCCGTCGCCATGGGCGTGTCCGTGATCGTCGTGGGCATGGCCGTCGTGACCATCGTCGCCATGGTCGCCGTGATGATCGCGCGTTCCGGCGTGGGCGTGGTCGCTGTGGTCGCCATGCGTACGCGACTGGTAGTGCGAAGCAAGCAGGTCGTCGCCCCACTCGTGGTCGAAGTCGCGCCACACGGTGTGGATGTGGTTCGCACCGTTCTGCGTGTTGTCGTACTCGACGAGGAAGCCGGGG
>CAILQO010000436.1 GCA_903836285.1 uncultured Chloroflexota bacterium | reverse complement strand
GCGATCCCTCGCTTGATCGATGCGGACGCGCGGCGAAGGCGCCGCACCAAGGAAGTCCCGGTGAACCGCCGGGCACTCGGAGCGAAGGAGGCTCCACACCATGCAAACCAGGCGATACCTTGTCCTCTCAGATATCCATTCCAACGCGACGGCGCTTTGGGCCGTGATCCGGGCGAGCTTTCGCACCTTCCATCCCCACGTCGTGGTTGTTGCCGGCGACATCGTCGGGTACGGCCCGGACCCGCGCCTCGTCGTGCGCACGCTGCGTCGGAGTGTGGAGCTGCTTGGCGCGACGCTTGTGGCCGTTGATGGCAACCACGACCGTGAGGCGCGCGACAAGGATGCGCCGCGCCGGATGCACGCGGACGCCGCCGACTGCCTCGTCCTGAACCGGCAGGCGATGACGTCGTCTGACGTCGCCTTCCTGCGGGGGCTACCCGAGTGGCTGACGGTCGGCCCGTTCACGGTGGCACACGACCCGGCGGGTGACCACGGATACGTCCTTCATCCCGAGGATGCCCTCGAGGCACTTGCGGCGGTACGCACGCCGCACGCCATCGTTGGCCACACGCACTGGCCGGGGTACTTCGAGGCGCGCGGCGGGGGGATCGAAGACGTGTCGACCTTCACCTTCTTTGAGGAGGGCGACGAGGTGACCCTGGACAAGACGTCTCGGTACGTCTTGAACCCGGGTAGCGTCGGGCAACCGCGCGATGGCGATCCGCGTGCCTCGTATCTCGAGGTCACCGAAACTGCGGACGGCGCAGTCACCGTTCATGCCCGCCGGGCGGCGTACGACGTGGCGACCACCCAGATTCGGATGCTGCTGCGCGGCTATCCAGTCGACATGGCCGTGCGCTTGTCGGCCGGCCAATAGCCGCCCACGGTGCCGGGCCGGGCAATACACCGTCCGCGCCCGGCACGAAGGAGTGTCACCCGATGCACCGACAACCGCTCCACCAGGCCTACCTTGGGTCCGATTACGTCGTCACCACGCCGGTCGGGACGGTCACGGTGCGCGCCGACGGCCCTCCGATCGGTGCCCCCGCCGCACTCGCCCTCGTTGCCGGGCGGCGGGTGACCGTCGTGACGGCGTGGAACCCGCGGTCGATCATGCAGTCGGTGGTGGCGAATCGCGCCGCGAATGCGCGCCTCGGTCGCGACCTGCGGGCGCGCCGGTGGCAGTGGTGGGAGGCGGTCGGTCGAGAGCGCACGAATTCCGCGGACGCCAAGTCTGATGCGTGGGCCGAGGATTCGTACGCCGTCGTCGATACCGACCCAGAGGCGGTGCGCCAACTCGCTCACGTCTACGGCCAGAACGCCGTGTTGGTATGGGACGGGGAACGCGGGTCGATCGTGTGGTGCGACGCCTAACGCGATCGGCGGTGGCGTGTCACAAACGCAGTCGCCTCGTGACCTACGACCGTAGGTGCCCGAACAACCCGTCGCGCAACGACGCGCGCACGTCTGTTGACGTAACCAACAAACTAAAAGATTGGAGCTACCATGACTTCAACATGCCTAGAGACTACAGCGTGTTAAAATACATTGTGGAATTTGCTGACATCGACGTGTTGATGGTGAAATAGAATGGAGAACCATATGGACAGGCAATCGCAAGACTCAACGGACTCCCGCCGTGGGCAGGAGGACCCGCCGGCGGACTACGAGGTCCCGCGACAGGTCAACGGGGAGTGGGTGCTTCCCGACAACGGGGATTGGGAGATCAGGCCGGGCGCCAGCTGGCCGACGTGTACGCGCGTGCTGATGCCCAACGGCAAGCCGTTCCCGCTGCTCGCGCCGGGGCACCCTATTACACGGTCGCTTGGGCAAGTCAGCGTGTTCAGG
>CAILQO010000435.1 GCA_903836285.1 uncultured Chloroflexota bacterium | reverse complement strand
GTTGCTGCCGTAGGTGTGAGCGGGGTGCCTCGTCGGTTCGTGCCGGGCCGGTCTGGCGCGTTCCCCCCTCATCATCCTCACGGCGTCGCTGCCGTGGTTGTGAGCGGGGTGCCTCGTCGGTTCGTGCCGGGCCGGTCTGGCGCGTTCCCCTTTCACCATCCTCACGGCGTTGCTGCCGTGGTTGTGAGCGGGTTGCCGTGTCGGTCCGTGCCGGGCCGGTCTGGCGCGTTCCCCTTTCACCATCCTTACGGCGTTGCTGCCGTGGTTGTGAGCGGGTTCGGTAGGTATTGCTGAACCGCCACGGTCCCAAATGTCGCTACTATCCCAAGGGCCAACCCGTGAGGTTTGGTGGATATTGCGTGGGTGCGAATCGTGGAGGTCTGGCGGTGGTTGGTGCAAATGGGCCGCGTGAGCGCGACGAGATCGACGCGCATATCGCGGAGGCGCGGGTGCGCGCGCGCGACGCGGTTGGGAGCGCCGTTCAGGCGCTCGAAACCCTTGATGCGCTTCTAGCCCAACGGCAAAAGGTCATGCGCCGGCCGGCAGACCTCGACGAACTGGTGCAAGTGAACCGCCACCTCGTGGCCCTCGCTACGGTTGGGTCGGTTGTGCGTGCGCGTCGGAACCTTCGCCTCGCCACGCTGTTGGAGTGGCGCCACAACGGCGCCGACGGCCCGGACTTCGCCGAGGCAATCGAGGCGTGCACGGCGGCGACGACCGCCGAGGGCGCCGTCGCGTTCGAGGCGCGCGTGATCCACGGCCGGGCGCTGCGCCTGCAGTTCCGGCGCCGGTGGGACCGCGCCACGCTCAAGGAGGCGATCGCCCACGCGGAGCGGTTGTGCATCGACGTGACTCAGGCGCTTCGCCTGGAGGGTGCCAACGGTGCTGCCGATGGGCGCCAGTTGCTGGATGCGCTCGACCGATCCGTGCCAGAGGGGCAATGGGGCGCGGGGCACTTTGACGCCCGCGGGGCCGGTGGCCGCCGGTTTTCGGTGCCCCAATGGATCCTCAAAGAGGCGATCTCGATCTACGCCGGCATGTTGCGCTACCGCTACCGTCTGGACCTCGACGAGCGAGACCTGCACGACGCCATCCGCGGCGACCGCATCGCCCTGCGCCTGATCAGCCGCGAACCGGAGAACAATAATCGGGCGTGGTTGGTGACCTCCATCGCCCAATCCATGAACTATCAGGCGCGCGACAGTGAGGTCGTCGACGACCTCGACGACGTCATCGCCGAATTGCGCGAGGTCCTTGATCACGCCCGGGCGACGGTGACGGTCTCTCGAGGGCGTCGGTCGACGCTCGCTGGGTTGCTCCATCTCAAGGCGGCGCGCACGCGTGACGTGGGGTGCGTCTCTGACGCGATTGACCTGCATCAACAGTCACTGCATCACGGAACCGGCGCGAACCCGATCTATGCCACGTGGCAGTTGCAAGACCTCGCCGAATGCTTTTTGCTGCGATACCGGCTTTCGCCTCGCGCACACGCGGGGGACCTGCACATGGCGCGCGATGCGGGTGCGCGCGCGTGGAACCTCCGCCGCGGCGAGGTGTCGGTGGGGCTACTCGATACCGCCATGGTCTACGCCGACGCCCTGCGGCTTGCCGAACCGGATGGGGAAGAGCTGTGGCGCGTGCTGGATAGGGCGTGCAAAACGCTTGGCCGACTCGAACGGCGGCGCAGTTTTGGGGCACGGTCGGTCTTGCAGTCGCTGGGCGGCCGGTACGGCACGCTGCGCGATTGGCTGATCGAATGGCACGCACGACGAACGGTTCACGCCATCGCGCGGGGTGACGCCGCGGCGACGGCGCGCCGCGTCGAACGCACCTTCAAGGCGATTGGAGAGGCGAAGCAACGCACCCTCGTCGCCCACATGGACGTGCAGGATGTGCGACCGGCGGGCGCCTCGGCGACCTCGCTGGATGAGTTGCGGCGCATCGCGGAGTCGTTGCCCGAACGGGAAGAGAGTCGCGGCGACCCGGAGGATGGCGACATGATTGCGCCCACCCGCCGTCTGGGTGCGATGAACAGCCTGAATCGGCACGACGACGAACGGCGGACGGTGGAGGAACTGGAAGGGCGCCTGGATGCGCTTGCCACTCAGGTGGCGACCGCCGACGCCGACGCCGCGGCGGCGTGGGGACTCGTGCCACCGCCATCGATCGCCGAGGTGGCGCAGTCGCTCCCGCACGGCACCACCATGGTGCTGTTCTACCCCCTAGAAGACCAGACGGTGGTTATCGGCGTGGGCGATTGGGGCGGTGGCAGGCGGGCACATCTGGCCATGGCGAAGCTTGGGCGCACGCTCCTCGATGGCTTCGCACGCCGCATGTTTCGCCATCGAGACGGGACCGCCGTCGATCGGCCCGATCATTCGCTGCTCGATCAGGTGCTCGAACAGATGGCCAATGCGTTCCTGCCGGCGATGGCGCAGGTGGTCCCCGGGTGGGCGTCGGCGATGGCCGGCCCAGTACGGCAGGACGTTCCGGCGCTGGTGTTGGTGCCGACGGGGCCACTGCACCGCATGCCGTTGCACGCGATGCCGCTCGGTCCACACGTGGGTGGGGATCGCGAGCGGCTCATCGACCGGTTCGTGGTGAGTTACGCCACGACCGCCGATATTGTGCCCCGCGTGTCGGGGCGGCGTGCCTCTCCAGATGGCCTCGCCGCTGTGGCGCCCGCCGCCGTCGATCACGACGAGTCGTCACCGCACCTGACGGTCGCGTTTGCCCAAGCGTTGGCGGCTCGGGCGGCGCCGACGGGGTGCCTGCGGATCCGCCACGACGCCACGCGCGACGTGGTCACCGACGGCACGCTTGAAGGTCGGCGCCTCGTCTTCGTGGCGGCGCACGGGCGCGCCGGAGGCCCGGGGCGGGTTCGGCCGGCCGGTCGCATGTTGTCCGGTGGGATGTCCGGCGGCGCGGGGGACGATGTGCGTGCGGGGGACGATGTGCGCGCGGGGGACGATGTGCGCGCGGGCATCCTCATGCACGGCGGGACGCCAGGGACGGACGACGGGCGGTGGTTTTCGGCACGGCGCATCGTTTCGCGGGCGCGCCTCCCCCGCGTGGAACACGTGCAGTTGCTGGCGTGCGATACCCACGCCGACGACGCGGCGCCGGGCGACGAACTGGCGGGGCTTCTCTGCGCCATCTTGGTGCGGGGTGGGCGAAGCGTGGGTGGCACGCTGTGGAAGGTCGACGAAGTGCCGGCCATCTTGGTGGGGTGGTGGCTTGCCGAAGCGTTACTGGCCGGCGCGACCGACAAGGCGGCGGCGCTACGGATGGCGACGCAACGCCTGCGTCGGGCGACGCGCGGGGAGATTCTGCGGGCGTTGGCGGCGATCCGGGACGCGGCGGCGATGCTGCCCGATGGCGCCGACGGTCCGGCACTCGCAGCCGTTGATTCCAAGATCAACGAAGCAATCGGTGCGCCACCGGAGGCCATTTCCGAAGCGTGGCAGCTGCACCACTGGTCGCCGTATGTGTTGCACGGCGCGCCGCGGGTGTACGGTGCCGGATACGTTGTGCGGTAAAGCCGGGAGGGTGCGGGGCGCGGTGTGCCGTCGCGCAGCGATGGGGCGGCGCCGGTGTGCAGCCGACGTGAGGGGGGATTCGGGTCCAAACTCGCCTGCGAGGCACCGTGACGGCGTGTGGGGCACAAATAGAATGGAAGGGACGACTGCGCCCGAGGTGCCCGTTCGCTGCAGCGGGCGCGCAGAATGGCCGTAAAGGGGGGGGTTGTGAATATCTCGGAACGGCACCAT
>CAILQO010000434.1 GCA_903836285.1 uncultured Chloroflexota bacterium | reverse complement strand
CGGCCAGCCCCTGCCGCCCGATCTGCACCACGATGGTTACCACGTTCTTCATATCGTCCATCTGAGTAATTGTTCCAATCTCTCCCTCTTCCCGCTGCTCCGGCAGGAGTTCGCTCGGGACATCCCGACAGTGATCCAGATGGCCAAGGAGATGGGCGCGCACTTCATCGGACCCCAAACCACGCTCGTTTCCGCCGAGTTGTGCCGAGTGGCGCACGCAGAGGGGTTACCGGTCAGCACATGGACGGCGAACGACCCAGACGTCATGCGCCGACTGGTGGCAGACGGCGTCGACGCGATCACGACGGACTGGCCGGACCGGGCGTTCGCGACACTAGACCAAGCCTGACCGAACGTTTGGGCGCGGGTAAAATCGCACCGCCCCCGGGGGGACCGGTCGGCATCGGAAGGGGAACACACCATGCGGATTGCGCGCGTCGACGTCCACGGCGAGGCCCATGACGCCATCATTGAGGGCGACATCGCCTACCACCTTGAGGGGAGCCCCTTCGAGAATCCGCATCGTGGCGCCGCGATTGGACCGGTCGCCGGCCTGAAGCTGCTTGCCCCGTGCCAGCCAACCAAGATCGTGTGCATCGGCCTCAACTACAAGGCACACATCGAGGAGACGAACGCAACGGCGCCGACCTCGCCACTTATGTTCTTCAAGCCCCCGACCGCCGTCGTCGGCCACGAGGACGATGTCCACTGGATCCCGGGCACGGAGCAGATGGACTACGAGTCGGAGCTCGCACTCGTTTTCAAGAAGAAGGCGAAGTTCGTCGAACCGGGCACGTACCGCGACTACGTCCTCGGGTACACCTGCGCCAACGACATCTCGGCCCGCGACTTCCAACGCGGTGACGGTCAATGGACGCGAGGCAAGGGTTCAGACACGTTCTGCCCGCTTGGCCCGTGGATCGTGACCGACATCGACGGCGAGGACCTCCACATCGGTGGGGCCCTCAACGGTGAGGTGCGACAGGACAGTCGCACGTCGGACCTGCTCTTTGGCCTCGATGAGTTGGTCGTGCACGTGACGAAGTACTTCACGATGCTACCTGGCGACGTCATCATCACGGGGACGCCGTCCGGCGTTGGCACGTCCAAGGGTCTGATGAAGCCGGGCGACGTGTACGAAGTGACGATCGAAGGCATCGGCACGCTGCGCAACCGGATCGTCGGGGTGCACGGCGAAGTCGCATAAGAGGCCCCCTTCGCGTCCGAGTGCTGGTCTGACCCCATCAGCCGATGGCGGGCCGAACCCCCCACCCCCCTTCCCGACGAGGGAAGGGGGGATATCACGCAGCGCACTTCGACCCAGGACGAGAGTCGTTTCCCCACGAGGGTGAGGTGTTCTGCAGCTTGCGCCTCCGGAGGGGGGTATGACGGACGAACGGCGTGAACCCGCACCCTTCCGTATCGGCATCGTTGCCGACGACCTCACTGGGGCACTCGATGCCGGCGCCGGGTTCGCGAAGGCGGGCATGCGCGTGCGCGTGCCGTTGGGGCCGGTCGGTGGCCGGATTGACGTCGCGGACGCAGACGCCCTCGTCATCAATACGGCGTCGCGCGAGGGGTCCGCCGAAGATGCGCGGGAACGCACCCGTGCGGCGACAATCTCGCTCCTTCGCTCGGGAGTCACGCTGCTCTACAAGAAAGTCGATAGCGTCTTGCGCGGACACCCCGGACCGGAACTCGCCGGGATGCTGTCGCCGCTGCCGCGCGGAACACGCGCCCTCGTCGCACCCGCGTTCCCGGCGCAAGGCAGGGTGACCGCCGGGGGCGTCCAATACGTCCACGGGGCGCCGGCACCGAACTTTGCCGGTGCGCTTGCCGCCGCGTTTGCAGAGGTTGCCGAGTCGTGCGACTTCCACGACGCCGAGGACGACGAGACCCTGCATGCGATCGCGAAGCAGGGGGTGGACGACGGCGTCCGCGTGTGGGTTGGCACGGCCGGCCTCGCGGCG
>CAILQO010000433.1 GCA_903836285.1 uncultured Chloroflexota bacterium | reverse complement strand
GGTACCGGCGACCGTGGCGACCTCCCGCTCCTCTCGGTCGCCGGCGTCATCGTCCAGGTCCCGGTCTGGGTCGTTCACTGGGCGATCGCGCAGGCATCGGTCAAGCGGTACCCGGAGGACCGAGCCGCCACGATCCGGCGCGTCTACCTCGTGATTGCCATCGCCGGTGCCGTCGGTGCCGGTGCCGCCGGGGTCTCGGCGGTCGTGCGGGGCGCAGTTGACGGGCGTGGCGCGGACGCCGTCGATGGCCTCGCCGCCATCCTCACCGCCGTTCCGGTCCTGCTTGTCCATCGCAACGCATTGGCGCGCGACCTTTCCTTCCCAGAGACCCGCGTCGGCGGCGTCGTCCGACGCCTGTTCCTGGCACTGTTCGCCTGCGTCGCGTCGCTCGTTGCGCTCTCAAGCGTGTCGGGCCTCGTAGGCGCGACCTTGGAGACGCTGCTCGGCGTCGTCGTCGACGATTCCCTCCCAAGGCTCGCGTTGGTCGCCGAAATGTCCGGCACGCTCGTGGCGGCGGCGCTCGTCTGGGCAACGCATCACCGGGGCGACGTCATGGCGGTACCGCACCGGTCCGACGCCGGCGACTCCCACACCGAACGGCAGTCGTTCCTGCCGGCGCTTTACCGCGTGATCGTGATGACTGTCGGGGTCGGGGTGACGCTCGGGAACGGAGCGGTCTTGCTTGACTGGGCCACGTCGGCCATCATCGGCCCACCGGTCGTGCCGGAGATCGCCACGGGAGCGCTCGCCTCGGTGGTGACCTACGCGACGGCGTGGTGGGCCTTTCGGCGCTCGTTGATCCGCGACCTCGACGCGCCCGCGCACGGCGCGACGACGTGGGTCGCCTCCTTCGATCGCGTCCACCGGTACGTCGTGACCGTTGTCGCGCTCGCGGTCGCGGCGACGGGGATTGCTCAGATTGCTGCCCTGCTGCTTGACATTGCGCTCGGGGCCACACCCGGTTCCGGGTCGTACCTGCGCGACGTGCGCCACTGGGGTGCAATCACTGCGATCGGCCTGCTGACGTGGGCCGCCTACTGGCGTCCGCCGGGGCACTCGCTCCTGGACCTCGCCGAGATCGCCTCCCGGCCCCGTCGCGGCGCGTTGTACGTTGTCGTTTTTGCCTGCGCGCTTTCGCTGATTACTGCAGGTGTTTGGGTGACGTACGGTCTCCTTGGAATGGCCCTCGGCAAGCCATTCGACTTCCCGACGGTCGCCTTCGGTGCCACTGGGGTGGCCGCCGTGCTTGGCACGTACCAGCTGTCCGTGTTGCGTGCAGAGTCCCGCGTGCTCGCGGCGCAGGCACCGACGACAGTCGCCTCGTCGCTGATAACCCAGCCCGACCCGTCCGCACCATGGGCAGCCATCCGGGAGGGCGCCTCCGGCACCATTGTCAGCTGGCACGCGACCGCTGCCGAAGCACGCGCCACCGCCGCGCGCGCTGGGTCGAAGTGGCACGCCGTCGCGCGCCTCGACGATGGCGTCCCGGTCGACGGCGACACCCGGACGGTCGACTAGCCGGCGTAGTTCGGCGCCTGCTTCGTGATCGAGACGTCGTGCGGGTGGCTCTCGCGCAGTGACGCATTCGTGATCCGGACGAACTGCGCCTTGGCGTGCATCTGGGCAATGTCGGCGGCACCCACGTAGTGCATGCCCGCCTTCAGTCCGCCAGCCAACTGGTAGATCAGGTCGGCGAGGCGCCCCTTGTACGGGACCCTCCCCTCAATGCCTTCCGGCACGACCTTGAACACACCCTCCTGGACGTACCGGTCGCGCACAAAACCCCCCCGACGCTGCATGGCGCCGATCGATCCCATGCCCCGGTATTCCTTGTAATGCTCGCCTTGGAAGATCACGACCTCGCCCGGCGACTCGTCGACACCTGCGAGCAGCCCCCCCAACATGACCGACTGCGCGCCGGCGGCGATCGCCTTCGCAATCTCGCCCGAGTAGCGTATGCCCCCGTCCGCCATGACCGGCACACCGTGGCGCCGGCCGGCGGCGGCGCACTCCATGATCGCCGTCAGCTGGGGCATCCCCGCGCCGGTCACGATGCGTGTCGTGCAGATCGACCCCGGGCCGATTCCGACGCGCAGCCCGTCGGCGCCCGCCTCCGCCAAGTCGCGCGCACCTTCGAACGTCGCCACGTTCCCGGCAATCACCTCGACGGTCAATGAGGCCTTGATCCACCGCACGGCCTCGATGACGCCGGCCGAATGGCCGTGCGCGGTATCGATCACCAGCACATCCACGCCGGCGTCCACCAGTGCCCCGGCCCGCTCGCGCATCCCCGGTCCGACCCCGATCGCCGCGCCGACGCGGAGCCGACCGCGGTCGTCCTTCGTCGCCGCCGGGAACTGGATCTTCTTCTGGATGTCCTTGACGGTGATCAGGCCCTTCAGGAACCCGGCGTCGTCGACGATCGGCAGCTTCTCTACCTTGTGGACTCGCAAGATTTCTTTCGCGTCGTCAAGCGTGATGCCGACCGGACCGGTCACGAGGTCGTCGTGGGTCATCAACTCGTGGATTGGGCGCGTTGGGTCGGTCTCAAAGCGTGTGTCACGGTTGGTGAGGATGCCGACGAGGCGCCCATCCTCCACGATCGGCACCCCGGAGATGTGGTACCGCTCCATCACCGCTTGCGCATCGGCAAGGCGATCATCCGGCCGGAGCGTGACCGGTTCCACGATCATGCCGGCCTCGGACCGCTTGACCTTGTCGACCTCCGCCGCCTGGTCCTCGACCGGGAGGTTGCGGTGGATCACCCCCAGGCCGCCTTCGCGGGCAATCGCGATCGCCATGCGCGCCTCGGTAACCGTGTCCATCGGCGACGAGATGATCGGCAGGTTCACGCGGATCGTGCGGGTCACGTGCGACGCCGTATCGACGTCGTGGGGCAGGACGTCGGAGCGGCCCGGACGGAGCAGGACGTCATCAAACGTCAGGCCCGCCGCGGCTGACCAGACGGGAGCCTCACGCGCCGCCGAGGCCGGGTCGAGGTCCTCAAGACCATCCAGGCCGGCCAACGTGCCGGGCGCCGGGGTTCCGGGGCGGAGGGAGAGTGACGTCACGTGCACCTCACTTTGGGCCGGGGCCAAACGCGTGCAGGCCGGGCACCCGTGACAACCCGGACACCGGGCAGGTGCGACGCGGCACCGGGAGGCGCGCCTCCCGTCCCCGACTGTAACCACGGCGACCGTCGTGGGCAACACGCACGACCCGGCAGCGTGCGCGCGCGGGCGTGCAAGTCCACGGCGGCGGGCAGGGCCTTGGTTGTCCGGTACCACATACTTCACGGAACGGTCGGCACGGCGGGTTAGGGGAGGAACGGATGGCGAGCGGCAATGGGGGCCAGTCAGTCCTGGCGCGGGACTTGCGCCATCGCTACGCATGGTTGCCGGACGTCGTCGCGGACCTCGAACGGGAGGTGCCGTACGCCGCCGCCCTGGCGACCTCGTCGAGCGGCGTGCGCCTGGCCCTGCGCGATGGCGAACAGTCCGTGGCACGGCGCGACCCGTCCGAGGGGATCGTCCTGACCGCGTCCGACGGCCACGCCCTCGAGGAGGTCGCAACTGGTGCGACTGATGAGGCGAGCGTGCGTGCCGCCGCGCGCTCACTGATCGGGAGCCTGCGTGATCGACGCGTCCGGCGCCCGGTCGCCGGCACGCCGCTCGTCATCGACCCCGGCACGCCGATGCACGCCGACTTCGAGACCCCCGCGACAATCGACCCGGCATCCTTGACCCTGGCCGAGAAGCTGTCCCGCACCGAGTCGTACCGCGAACGCGCCCGCCGTGCGGACCCGCGCGTCGTCCAGGCCCTCGCCCGCTACTCCGACGGCATCGAGACGAAGGTCTTCGTCAACCGTGCGCGCTTCGTGACGGAAGTCGTGCGCCGCGCCTCATTGATCGTGAGCGTGTATGTCTCTGACGGTCCATCGCGACGCTACTCCTGGATCAGTCGCGGCGGCACCGGTGGGCTTGAGCACCTCGACGTCACCGACGAGGCACTTGCGGAGGTGACCGCCACGGCCGCCGCGCTCCTCGAGGCCGTCCCCGTTGACCCGGGGATGTACGACGTCGTCGTCGACCAGAGCGTCGCCGGCATCCTCGCGCACGAGGCGTTCGGGCACGGCGTCGAGACCGACATGTTCCTCAAGGAACGCGCGCGCGGCGCCGCCTACCTCGGCGAGCGGGTCGGCTCCGACCTTGTCACGATCATGGATGACCCAACCGTCCCGGGCGGCTACGGCACGTACTTTGTGGACGACGAGGGCCACGCATCGACGCCCACCTGCATCATCCGCGACGGCGTCCTGCAGCGTGGGTTGACCGACCTGTACTCGGCAACCCGACTCGGCATCGATCGGTCGGCGAACGGGCGGCGCGAAAGCTTTGAGCGCAAGGCGTACGCCCGGATGTCGAACACGTTCTTCGCCCCTGGTAGCCACGCACCGGATGAGCTGCTCGGCAGCCTTGAGGACGGCTTGTACATCTGTCAAGGAAGCAACGGCATGGAGGACCCGAAGGGGTGGGGCATCCAGGTTGGTGCCCACTTCGCACGCGAGTACCGTCACGGCCGGCCGACTGGGCGCCTCTTCTCGCCGGTGAGCCTGACCGGCTACGTGCCGGACGTCCTCGGTGCCGTCTCGATGGTCGCGAACGACCTCCACCTCCATCCCGGCGGGTGCGGCAAGGGTTGGAAGGAGTACATCACCGTCGGTGACGGCGGCCCGCACGTGCGCACGCGCCTCCGGGTGTCGTAGGGAGGCGTTGACGATGCTGCTTGACACTGCAAAGATTGTTGACACGCTCTCCCGGCGTGCCGGCCTGGCCGGGTGGACGGTCACGCGCCGCCATCGGCGAGGGGTCCAGTTGTACGCCATCGGTCGCGACGTCGAGACCGTCCGCCACGTGGAGGCCGACGATTTCACCGTCACCGTCTACCACGATCACCCGTGGCCTGACGGGCGCGATGGGGCGCCCGCCCGTGGGGTAG
>CAILQO010000432.1 GCA_903836285.1 uncultured Chloroflexota bacterium | reverse complement strand
GCGCGCTGTCAGCCCACCTTCAGACGTCGCCCGGAATCCCACGCCCCAACTTGCATTCGATCTGAACGGAGGCACGCCGTGACCGTCCGCGGTGTGGCGCATCAGTTTTCTCGGAAGAAGGGTCAGCTTCCAACTAAGACGTGTGTCACGTGCGCGCGCCCGTTCGAGTGGCGCAAGAAGTGGGCCGACGTCTGGGAAAACGTTCTGTACTGCTCAGAACGCTGTCGCCGTCATCGAAACGACGCGCCCCGCACCTAAAGCGCTGGTCCAACCACCTCGACGCCCGTATCGGTCCCGACCACGACGGTCGGGTTGAACGACCAGAACAGGCCGGTGATGATGATGCCCGGGATGGCACGCATTGCTTCGTCGAGCGCGCGAGGGTCGACCATGCGAGATGCGTCGAAGGCGACGTCGAGGACGTGATTGCCGTTATCGGTGACGACAGGCGCACCCGATTCGTCCAGCCGGCGGAGGGCGTCGCCTCCGATTCGGCCAAGCAGGCGCAGGCATGAGCCCACCGCGAACGGCAGGACCTCGACGGGAATCGGGCGCGTCGCGCCGAGGCGCGGGACACGCTTCGTTGCGTCGATGACGATGACGAGCCGTTGGCTGGCGGCGGCAAGGACCTTTTCTCGGAAGAGCGCGGCGCCGCCGCCCTTGATGAGATTGCGCGAAGGGTCGACCTCGTCGGCCCCGTCGAGCGTCAGGTCGAGCGACGGGTAGGTGTCGAGATCGGTGAGCGGTAGCCCGAGCTTCGCGGCGTGTGCGGCGGTTGCGACTGAGGTCGGGACGCCGAGCACGCGCAACCCGTCGTGGACCCGTGGTGCGAGCATATCCATCACGGACATCGCCGCTCGGCCGGTGCCGTAGCCAACAACCATTCCGTCTCGGACGATCCCGGCCGCATGCGCGGCGGCGATGTGGCGCTGGCGAAGTGTTGGGTCGGCGGTCATCGTGGGCCAGTGTGCCACCCGGACGGGGCGTGTCGCCGGGTTGACGGAATCGCGGCGGGTACCATCACCGCGGAGATGGGCGAACCGGAGGCGGACGGTCGAGCAGGCGCCCTCGCGGCGTTTGCGCAGGGGCTGCGCCCGATCTTGGCGCAGGCGGACGTCGAGGGTTTTCGCCGGTACCTCGGGCGCTGGGACGAGGTGATTGGTGACACGTCGGTGCTTGCGGTGCAGTCCGACGCGGAGGTGAGGCGCACCATGGCGGAGATGATGCGGCGCCCGCGACAGTTTGGCCTACCCGCATGGGGGCCGACCGATATCACGCAAGCAATCGAGGCGCCGCCTGAAGTGCCGTCGGTAGAGATGGTTGGGGAGCGTGGCGTCGAGCCAACTGACCCCCCAATGGCGATCTATCAAGAGGTTGCTTTGTTCGGCGGTGGCGTGGCTGCTGACGGCCGTCGCGGGATGGTCGGTGAACCCTCCGTGGCCTGGCGACAGTCCGACTTTGTGACGGGCACGACGGTGGAGGCGCGCGGGCGAGTGCCACGGGTGGTGCCTGCGCTCCGTGCGGACCCTGCCTCGCGGACACGTTCGCGCACTCCGCCCGGCTTCCGGCAACTGGACTTGCCCTTGGGCCAGGGCGACTAGGAGCGGCGGCGCAACCGCCTGGAGGGAGAGTCAATGGCGCGGACGATGACGGCGAACTTGACCGGCGCGCGCCTGCGCGAGGTCGACCGGGCGTTGCGTGACGCGCGGGGCGCGCCTGCGGTCGACGCGCTGATGAATGCCTACCCTCACGAAGCCAAGGTCCTGCAACACCTGTTTGACGAACGGCGTGCGGGTCGCCCTGTGCCGCCGCTCCTGCGCATTGCGCGCGTGATGATCTGGAGCGATGGGGCGATGGAGTTCCGGCTCGTGGACATGCCCACGCCGACGGGTGGTGCGGCAGTGCCCCAAGCCAGTGCCTACGGGAGTCCTGGCGCCCGCCCGGGCTTCGCGCAGCCCGGTGCGTCTCGTGCACCGGTTGGTGGGCGGCCTCCGTCGGCGGGCCCAGTCCGCGCCGGACCTGGTCCCGCTGGACCTGCACCTACGGGTCGACCCGCATGGGGAGACCGACGTCAAGGCGTGGGTCCCGTGGGCGGTGCGCTCACCGGCACGGGTGTGCCACGACTGCGAACCGCGTGGGTCGGTGGGACCCGTCTCGACCCCGCACCCCGGCAGTTCCGGCGCCGGCCGGGCGAGGACGACGACACAGGTTGGCGTGATGCCCCACGTGCTGGCGATGGCTGGTCGGTCGTGCGACCGGGCGATGCCCTGCCGATGGATCCGGGCGACCCACCTGAGTACGAGGTGGAGGACCAGACAACTGCCGTTGATCCCAGCCGCGTCGGTGGAGGTCCGATTGCTCCGGCCCATTTGCCAAGTCACGAAGGCGATGGCGCGGACGGAAGCGACCAAGGCGCAGCGGATCACATCGACGTCGGACGCGACTCGCTTGTGGGCGAAGTGAGCGATGCAGCGGTCTCCGAACCCGAGGAGTTGGTCCCCGGTGAAGAGGTGTCAGACCAAGGGGTCCACGAAGCGCCAGGTGATCACTCGGCCGAAGTTCGCGTCTCCCTTGAGCTTGACCGGAATGTGACGCTAGCGGTGGCCTCAAGCATTGCCACCGAGGACGGAACCGACCCAGTGGACGTTGGCACGAGCGGCGAGGTCGCGGTCGCTGCCGAGGCTGAGCCCGAGATGGCGCGGGGCGTACCGATCATCGAACCAACTACGGGTTCCGTACTGGCTGCCGACCATGTCGAGTCCGATGCAGAGGAGGTTGGTCGCGGGCGGGACGTGTCCATTGCCATCTCTGCGGATGCGGGACATGGCGAGGGCGCAGCTGGCGGGTCGCAAGCGTCCGACTAGCTGCCGCGGTGACGGCACGAGGGGGAGTGGCTAACCACTCCCCCTCGTCGCAACGGTGGACCGCCGGGGACTCGAACCCCGTACCTCAGCAATGCGAATGCTGCGCTCTCCCAGATGAGCTAGCGGCCCAATGCGGGCGCACTCGCAGGCGCGCCCATGGGGCTTACTGGATGGTGACCATCCTGCGTTCGGCGCTGAACGGCAACCACTTGACCTTGCCATCGACAAGCGCGTACAGCGTGTGATCGCGCCCGACGCCGACATTCTTGCCGGGCTTGTGCTTGGTGCCGCGCTGACGAACGAGGATCGACCCGGCAAGCACCTGCTCGCCGTCGTAGCGCTTGACGCCTAGGAACTTCGCGTTGCTGTCGCGGCCGTTGCGGGAGGACCCGACGCCCTTCTTGTGTGCCATGGTTGCCTCCTCGGGGTCCGTGCCTACGCCGTCACGATATCGCGCACGACGACACGGCTGAACTTCTGGCGGTGCCCGGTCTTGCGACGGTAGCGGGCCTTTGCCTTGTACTTGAAGATGACGACCTTCTTCCCCTTGGCGGTGCCTAGGACGTCAACGATGCAGCGTGCGCCTT
Organism: uncultured Chloroflexota bacterium; assembly: GCA_903836285.1. Taxonomy (GTDB): domain Bacteria; phylum Chloroflexota; class UBA11872; order UBA12225; family UBA12225; genus CAILQO01. The sequence continues at coordinate 2,519 of CAILQO010000432.1, read as the reverse complement.
CGACAGTCGGACGGCCAATGGTGACTTCGTCGCCGTTCCCAATCATCAGGACGTTGCCGAGGTCGATGCGTGTGCCATCGGCGGCGTCAAGGAGCTCGACCTCGAGGACCTGACCCGGCTGCACCCGATATTGCTTGCCACCGGTGGCGACGATTGCGTACACGGTCGTTCCTCGTGAGTGAAATCGGGACGTGCCACGCAAGTGGCAAGCACATCCCGCAACCAGATGAATGTACCCGGTTGCGCGTCCTCAGGTCAACCCTGATCGGCGGCGTGCGTCACGCTCGCCTAGCCGACAATGGCCCATTCCCACGGTCGGTAGTCCCAACCTAGGCGGGTGGGCGGATTGACGGCAATCCTCGTGGAGGTGGCCGTCAGCGATTGGTTCTCAAAGAGGAAGACGCACGGAATCGCGTCCGCGACCCGTCGCTGAACCTCGCCGTAGGTTTGTGCACGGGCGTCCCGGTTGCAGTCCGCGACGCGAGCCGCTTCGTCATAGAGTGCGTCGATGGTGGCATCGGCAAGACCGCTGCCGTTCTGCAGCCCTCCGGTGGTCCAGACATCGCGCGTGCCGTGCGGCTCAATCGGCAACGTCCATCCGAGGATGCACAGGTCGTACTCCCGCGTCACGTTCACCCGGTCAACGAGGTCGGCCAAGCGATCGGCGAGAAGAGTGACCTCGACTCCCACCGTGCGGAGGTCGGCCGCGATCATCGTGGCAACACGTTCTCGCTCGCTGCTGCCGGACGGGTAGCGCAACGTGAATGCGAGCCCCGTGCCGTCCTTCGCCCGCGTGCCGCCGGTGGCGCGACGCCAACCGGCCGCGTCAAGGAGGCGTCCAGCCGCCACGGGGTCGAATGGGATGCCGGGGACGACGGTCGATGCCCATGAGCCGTGCCCGAACGGTGAGTCGATCGGGCGAGCCCGCCCGAGCCGCACCTCGCGGATCAGGGCCTCCCGGTCGACCGCGTGCGCAATTGCCTGCCGGACCGACCGGTCGGCGAGGATGGAGTGGCGCAGGTTTAGGCCGAGGTAGGTCCACGACGATGTCGCGGGGTACTGCGCGACGAGCGCGGTTCCTTCGGACGAATTGGCGTCGGCAGCGTCGGATGCGAGGATCGCGGCGATATCGGCGTCGCCGCGCTTCACCAGCGCCCATCCTTCTGATGCATCGGCAACGAGGCGGATCACGTATCGGTCGAGGCGTGGGCGACCGAGGTAGAAGGTGGGGTTTGCCTCGAAGGTCGCGCCCGCTCCTTGGTCCCATTCGCGTAGCAGGAACGGCCCGGAGCCAACCAGCGGTCGGGTACTCGCCGGGTGGCGTTCGAGGTCCGCGCCACCGAACACGTGTCGCGGAATGGGGTTGATCACCGTGTAATCGACGGACGGGCAGAAGGCATCACGGAACGTCCAGATGAGGGTGCGGTCGTTGGGCGCCTCGACCGCCACGACGTTCTCGTAGACGGTGCGATACGGGTGGTCGATGGCCGGGTCGACGATCCGTTCATACGTGAACCGGTAATCGCCAGCGGTGATCGGCGCGCCATCGGACCACCAAAGGCCCTCGCGGAGGGTGTACGTGATGGACCTTCCCCCGTTGGCGACCACAACCGCGGCGGCCGTCCCCTCCGTCGGGTCCCAATCGAGCGTCTCCGGGTTTCGGCGCAGCAACGGCGCGTTGTAATGGAGCGACGCGAACGCTGCGGATGCCGGGTCGCGCGCGAGCACCGGTTGCATAGTTCGCGCGTCGGCGTACTGGGCGTGCACGACGGTCCGGGGTGAGGCTTCTCGTCGCGCAGTTGGCATGGCGGTTGGGGGAACGAAGGCGCGACGCACCGCCGTCGGCGTCGGTGACGGAGCGGCCATCTCGCACGCCGCGAGCAACGCCCCCGCCGTCGTCGAGAGTAATGAAAGGAACTGCCGCCGTGTCCGGCCACACCCGGCTACAAGCACCATCGTGGGGATTGTGGCCTTCCGGGTGCGGGATCTGCACGGAAGGCGTCGGCATGCCCGTACGATGGCGCGGTGACCGCCCCCGATCCAAGCACCGGCTGTCCCGTCGCTGATCCCTTGCGACCGATGGGGACCGGGGAATCGGGGCGAATCGCGCGACGAGTGGAGGCGCACACAGCCTTCACTCGGTTTGCCTTGGCCGACGCGAGGGGGGTGGGGTGGCGGTACGAGTTCGCGACGGAGCCTGCAGGAAGCGGCGCGGCTGCGAACCGTTTGTCGGCAGGCAACGGCCTCGAGGTCATTGCGGTCAGTCGCGCGCCCGAAGACGGTGACGCGGCGGCGGCGCTTCGGTTGGTCGGAGAGCCGATCGTTGCGTGGGTCGACGTGACGGCATCCGCAGCGGCCAGTGGCCTCGAACACGAGACCGACGTGTCCTCGATTGATCACCTGTTGCAGGTATGCACCGACCAGGCCGCGACACTCGAGACCGCACACGGCGTTGGCAGCGTCGCTGTCGGTGTCGTTGTGGGCCTGGGGCATCCGCTTCGGGCCATCGTGGTCGGGGT
>CAILQO010000431.1 GCA_903836285.1 uncultured Chloroflexota bacterium | reverse complement strand
CGCGAACCGGCACCAGTACCGGGGAAGGGACGTCGAGACGTGCCTCCTAGAATAGCAGCGATGGGCACCGATCCGCCGGATTCCGGTGCAGGCCCGCGTCTGTCGACGCATCAGGACACCGGCGCACACGCGCCGGCGCGCGACTCCGCCGGCCGCGCGTGGGACGACCCGGCCCGGGCGCGACAGGCCCGCGCCTTCGGGAATACCGCCCGGTGGTGGTGGGTCGCCGACCTGGTCATCACCGCCGTCGGCCTCGCGGCGCTGATCCTCTCCGGCGCTCATGCGACGCTCCGCGATGCCCTCGACCCGGCCGCCCTCGGTGCGCCGCCGCGCGTGGCGTTCGCCGTCCACGCGGCCACGATCACCGCCGCCCTGGCGCTCGGGGGCGCCAGTGCCGGGATGCCGGCGGCGTGGTTCGGCGGCCATCGCCTGCTGCGGGCGCATGGCCTCGGTACGCAAGGCGCGCGCGGGTGGCTGCGCGATTACGCCATCGCCGCCGCACTCGGCACCTGCCTCGCGGCTGGCTTCGCGTTCGTCGTCGCCGCCGCGTGCTTCACGAACCCAGGCCAATGGTGGCTGTGGGCCACCGTCGTCGGGGCGGCTGGAACCTTCGTGGTCGCATTCGTCGCGCCCGCGCTGATCATGCCGCTCTTCTATACCGAGAGGCCGCTGCCCGCCGGCGACGTGCGTGACGCCCTCGTCGATCTCGCGGTGCGCGCCGGGACTGCCATCCAATCGTGCGTCGTGATCGACCAGTCGCGCCGGAGTCGGGCGGCGAATGCGGCAGTCGTTGGCATGGGGCGCACGCGCCGGATCGTCGTCACCGACACCCTGCTCGCTGGTGGCTACGACACGCGGGAGATCACCGCGATCCTCGCGCACGAGTTGGGCCATCACGTGCGCCACGACGTGCCGTGGGCCGTGGCGGTCGAGGGAACCGTCCTCGGCGCGTGCCTGTTCACGGCGGAGATGGTGCGCGCCGCCGTCGCGGGGCCGACCGGCCTCGGCGGACCGGCCGATCTGGCGGGCCTGCCCGTGGTCGCCCTCGCGGCGGGGGCCTGCCTCGTCGCCATCACGCCCGTCCGATCGGGCATCTCCCGTTGGCGCGAGGCGCGCGCCGACGCCTTCGGGGTGCGCCTCACCGGGGACCGCGCGGCGTGGTGCGCCACGTTACGTCGCCTTGCAGTGCAGAATCTCGCCGAAGTCGACCCTCACCCGGTGGTCGAGTGGGCAACGTACTCGCACCCATCGATCCGGCGGCGCCTCCGGGCCGTCGAGGACGTGGCTGGTCGCGGATAGACTGGAGGCGACGTCGCCCCCACCCCGTCCCGGGCGAACGAAGCACACCGCCTGCCCGCGCCATGGAGGCCGATACACCGATGGTCACGACCACCCCCGCCACGATCAGCGACCTGAAGGTCGCCGACCTTGTCCCGCTCACCACGCGCGTCCCGTACGGGTCCACCGGCATCTCGGTGTCGCGCCTGTGCTGGGGTACCGGGCTGATGGCGGTGCTGAAGCACAACCTCTCACACGAGGACGCGGCGCGGATCCTGCTGCGCGGCCTCGACCTCGGCGTGAACTTCTGGGACGCCGCCGACGGCTACAAGACGCACCCGCACGTCGGCCACGCGCTGCGCCAGGTCAACCGCGCGCAGGTGGTCGTCAACTCCAAGACGCCCTCCAAGGACCACGCCGGGGCGACGGCAGACGTCGAACGCTACTTGCAAGAGATGGGGACCGAGTACATCGACACCGTGATGCTGCACGGCATCCAGACGGCGGAGGAGTACCACCGGCGGGCGGGGGCGATGGACGCCCTGCACGAGATGAAGGCCGCCGGCAAGATCCGGGCAGTCGGAATCTCGACCCACCTTGGCACTGGCGAGATCATGGACATCTGCGCGACCGACCCGCGCGTCGAGGTTGTCCTGACGACGGCAAACATCGACGGCCAGATGCTTGAGGGCGACATGAAGGCGCACCTGCCGCTGATCGAGAAGATCCACGCGGCGGGGAAGGGCATCTGCCTGATGAAGACCCTTGCGCAAGGTGGGCTGACGCAGACGCCGGCGACGATCCGGCAGGCGATCCGCTTCAACCTGTCGCTGCCGTACGCGCACTCGGTCTGCGTCGGCGTGAACCGCGTGGAGGAGGTTGACTACGCGGTCGAGATCGCCGCCGAGATGGAAGGCGCGCCGCAGGGGTAATCGCGACAAGTGGGTCGGCGGGCATCCTTGCCCGCCTCCCGGGGTTGGTTACCCGGCATCCGTGCGGCAGCTGTCCCAACTCATTCGCCGAGCGGTCCTCGGAACGTTCCGCCATCGAGCAATGAGAGGCGCCGCGAGACGCCCGGGCGCACCCAATGGGAGCGTCGGCGCCCTCGCCGGCCCGTTCTCACGAATGCTCTCGCTGGCCCGTTCTCTCGAATGCCTTCGCCGACCACGCGCGGTTCTGGGCGAAAACTACCCAGATCGG
>CAILQO010000430.1 GCA_903836285.1 uncultured Chloroflexota bacterium | reverse complement strand
ATCAACGACTTGTACTACGTTCCACTATTCTTCTTCTCAGGGCAACTTGTGCCGCTCACGCTGCTGCCGGATTGGATGCAAAAAGTTGGAACGCTTCTGCCATTCCGGTGGATGCTCTCCTTCCCGGTAGAGGTGGTGATCGGGCGCGTCGGGATTACCGATATTCTTGCCGGCCTGTGTATCCAGGTGGCGTGGATTGGCGCGTTCGCGATCATCCGCACACTCGTGTGGCGTATGGGGCTCCGTCGCTACGGCGCAGTCGGGGCGTAGGCACCGGGGCAGCCCATGTTTGAAGCGATCCGGCTCCTCCGGGTGTTCATGCGCGTGAGCATCCTTGCGGAACTCCAATACCGCACTAACCTTTATGTGCAACTGCTCCGATCTGCGCTTTCCTTCGTCACGGGCATCGCCGGCCTCGGTGTCGTGTTCAGCCACACGTCGAACCTCGCAGGATGGCGGCCCGGAGACCTCCTGATCGTCCTTGGGGTCTACTACGTCATCAGCGGCGTCATTCGGTTCGCGATCCAGCCCGCAATGGAACGCCTCATGCAGGACATCCGTTCGGGCACGTTCGACTACGTGCTCACGAAGCCGGGTGACAGCCTGACTTTGGTGAGCGTGCGGGCAACCGCTACGTGGCGACTAATCGACGTCGCGCTCGGGGTCGCGGTCATCACCTTCGCCATGGTTCGCAACGACTCTGCGGTCAGCCCGTGGGATGTCGCAGCATTCACCATTGGCTTGCTCGCAGCGGTCGTGACGGTCTATTCGTTCCTCGTGATCCTCTCGACGATGTCGTTCTGGTTCGTTCGGCTCGAGAACATTCTGGTCATTTTCCAGAGCATGTATGAAGCCGGGCGGTGGCCAGTGGAGATCTATCCCGGTTGGTTGCGCGCCGCACTGACGTTCGTCGTGCCGGTGGCGTTTGCCGTGACGGTGCCGGCCGGTGCCCTTGCGGGTCGCATCAGTCCAGAAATGCTCGCCGGTGCGGTTGCGCTTGCGATCACCCTTGCGTTTGCCGCGCGGCGGTTCTGGTTCATCGGCCTCCGGCACTACGCCGGCGCATCCGCCTAAGCGCGCCAACTTGAGCCGGCCGGGTCAGTCGGCGCGGTTCATAAGATGGGTGGCGGCGCGGTCAAAGTACTCGCGCATGGCCACGTCTACCTGCGGCGGGAACCCGCTCGAGTCGATCGCGGCCGACATGCAGGATATCCAGCGGTCACGCGCCTCGACCCCGATTGGGAACGGGAAATGCCGCATCCGGAGGCGCGGATGCCCGCGCTCCTCGGTGTACGTCGTCGGCCCACCCCAGTATTGGGCCAGAAAGAGCGCGAGGCGACGCTTGGCCCCCGTCAAATCCTCCTCAACGTACATCGGGCGCAACACCTCGTCTGCGACCACGCCTTCATAGAAGCGGTCGACGAGTGCTTCGAATGCTGACATGCCCCCGACCACGTCATACACGGTGCGCAGGTCAAGAGATCCATCGGCCATCGTAGGCCTCCCCGGCAGCACCTGCTACCGGTAGTTGTCGAACTGGACGGGCGTGGCCCAGTCCTTGTCCTTCTCGGCCGACCGCACGGCAGCGATTGCCGCCTGCAAGTCGTCCTTTGCCTTGCCAGTCACTCGGACTGCCTCACCCTGAATCTGCGCCTTGAGCTTCGGGCAGTTGTCGCGCACGATTTTCACGATCTCGCGCGCGAGGTCCTGCGGCAAGCCCTGCCGCAGCTTCACTTCCTGGCGAACAGTGCCCTTGGTCGCGTCCTCGATCCCTTGAAAGTCGAAGACCTTCGACGAGATGCCCCGTTTCACGGCGCGCCCGACCAGGATGTCCCGCACGGACTCCAAGGTCATCTCGCTCGCGCTGGCGAGCTTTATGAGCGCGCCATCGAGTTCGATGGTTGTTCCGCTGTCCTTCAGGTCGTAACGGGTCGCGATTTCGCGACGTGCTTGGTCGATGGCGTTCACCATCTCCTGCTTGTTGAAGGTCGACACCACGTCAAACGAGAATTCGGCAGCCATACCTCCATTGTCGCGTACCGGGATGGCGCCACGCATCCCTTGTCTCGGTCCCGCAGTTGGACCACCCGCACCGCCGTACCATCGGCCTCATGGGAACCGGACCACGCGAGTGGGATGCCTGCACGTACGACCGGGTTGCGGCGCCGATGACCCGCATGGGAAGCGCTGTCCTCGACCGTTTGCCCCTCCGTGGTGACGAGGTCGTGCTCGATGCCGGCTGCGGCAGCGGGCAAGTTACCGCCAAGTTGGCGACACGCCTCCCGCGCGGCCGCGTGATCGCCCTCGACGCGTCGGCCGCGATGCTTGACGTCGCGCGAAAGACGTTGGCTGCGTTTGAGAATCGGGTTCTCTTCGTTCAGTCGGACTTGTCGCAGGCGCTTCCCACGATGCCGGCGCTGGACGCCGTTCTCTCGACAGCGACCTTTCACTGGGTCGCGAAGCATCACGGCCTCTTCGACCGTCTTGCAGACCGCATGAAGCCGGGCGCACACCTCGTGGCGCAGTGGGGAGGCGCCGGAAACGTCTCGCGCGTGACCACCGCACTCGCGGCGGTTGGACACGCCTTCGACGGCCTTGCTGGGTGGCCCGGCCCTTGGTGGTTCCCAACCGCGGAAGAGGTCGCGGACCAACTCGTCGCGGCCGGCTTTGACGTTGCCGAATGCTGGTTGCACCCGGAACCAGTGGAACTCGACAGCCGCGCCGACCTCGAGGAATATCTTGCGACTCCAATCCTCGTTGCGCACCTTGCGCGGATTGCGCCCCAAGAACATCAGCGCCTCATCACCGCCGTCGCCGACCGCATCCCAGATCGACGCATCGATTACGTGCGGATCAACGTCGTCGCGCGACGATCCGTGAGGTAGGGACTTCGGCCATCGTTCCGCAAGTCTGCGGTATTCCGTCACGCCCCACGACCCGGGTACCATCGGTGAGACGGCTTCGGCCGACCAAGGAGAAACCCGTGAGCGAGTTCCTGCATATCTCCCTGCGAAGCCGCGACCGTGACAAGACCGTCAATTGGTACGTCTCAAACCTTGGGTTCACCGAGGAGAGGCGTGGAACGACCGCGATTGGCACCCAGACCGCCATCCTGCGCTTGCCCGGGCTGAACACCTACATCGAGGTCTCGGACCGCGTGAAGATGGGGCGCGATTTCCAAATCCCTGAGGACTTGATCCACCTCGCATTCACCGTGACGGACATGCAGGCGGCACACGACCGCCTCATCGCGAATGGAGTGAAGTGGACCGACGGCGCGCCGACTGACCGATTCGCGTTCATCGAGGACTGCGACGGGTACGAGATCGAATTGGTGACCGCCCCAGTCGGCGGCGAGTTTGACCACTTCCGCCTTCGTGTCGGTGACCTCGATCGCAGCGTCGCCTTCTACGAGCGATTCCTTGGGTTCAGGACTGTCCAGCGCACAGAGTCACCGCGCGGCAGCAAGATCGCAAAGCTTGAACTGCCT
>CAILQO010000429.1 GCA_903836285.1 uncultured Chloroflexota bacterium | reverse complement strand
TGTCGTTCACCTTGACGTCGCGTACCACGACACGAAGCGTGCCGGCGTCGGCGACAAGCGTGCCACCAATGACGAAGGACAGGCGCCCGGGTCCGCCCCGCGCGGCACCCGTCACCGCAATCTCGCCGGGCCGGAACCGCACGCGCATGTCGTCGATGGTGATCGTGCCGAACGGTGTGTTCGCCAGTTCCTGCCCGAAAGCGGCGGTTGACAGGTAGTCGTTGACGTCACCCTCGGTGGCGGTAATAACCTGCGTGCCCGGTTCCGGCGTGGTCGTTGGTGCAGGCACTGACGGCGCCGTCGGGGTACCAGCGCTTGGGCGCGACGCGGCGGTCGGCATCATGGCGACGGCGGTTGCGGCTGCTGGCATCTGCGCGAGTGGGGTGGCGGCACGATCCATCGCCTGCCCGAGGTTCCACCCCGGGCCCAGCCACCACGAGGCGGCGCCCACGACGATCGCGAGAACGACGACCGCCCAGACGATCGCACGCATCAGTTCATGCCTGCCATCCGGATGGCTCGTCCCCTAGACGCCAAGCGCATGGCCCTCGGCGGCCAAGGCCGCCTCTTTCACGAGTTCGCTCAGGGTTGGGTGCGCCACGATCAAGTCACCCAACTCGTGTGTCGTTCCCTCAAGGGTCCGGAACGGGGCGACCTGCGCGAGGAGTTCGGTGGCCTCTGCCCCGACGATGTGCGCGCCGAGGATCTCGCCGAACTTGGCGTCGATCACGAGCTTGACGAACCCGTCCGTCTCGTCGTTGGCAAGCGACTTGCCGCTGGCGGCGTACGGAACCTCACCGATCTTGACATCATGGCCGGCGTCACGGGCCTGCTTCTCAGTGAGGCCGACGCTCGCAACCTGCGGGAAGCAGAACGTTGGGCGAGGCACGTCCTGGTAGCGAATTGGGCGGGTTTCGCGTCCTGCAATGGCCTCGGCGGCGAGGACACCTTCCGCCGACGCAACGTGCGCGAGGGCGTATGGCGTGGTCGTGACGTCGCCTATGGCCCAGATTCCCGGCACATTCGTCGCCATGCGCTCGTCCACCTTGACGTAGCCACGCTCAAGGACGACGCCCGCTTCATCAAGTCCGAGGTTCTCCGTGTTCGGCTGCACGCTCACGGCGACGAGGCACCGGTCGGCTTCGATCACGTGGGTCTTGCCATCCTTGGTGTACGCGACCTCCACGTGGTTGCCAAGGTTCGTGGCCCGGTCCACGGTGACGCCGAGGTGGTGGGTGATGCCCTGTCGCGAGAACGACCGCTCGAGGGTCTGCGACACCTTCTCGTCCTCGCGGGGGAGGAGGTGGGGCATCGCCTCGAGGATGGTGACCTCGGACCCATAGGCACGCATGACGGTTGCGATCTCGCACCCAATCGCGCCGCCACCGACGATGACAAGGCGCCCCGGTTGCTCACGGTTCTCGACGGCCTGCCACGAGTTGAGAATGCGTTCGCCGTCGAACGGCATCGTCGGCAAGACGCGCGGTCGGGCGCCGGTGGCGATCAGAATGTCCTTGGTGGCATAGGTGGTCGTGTCGACGGTGACGCGCCCAGCGCTGGCGATACGCGCCATGCCGCGAATGACGTCAATCTTGTTCTTGCGCATCAGGAACTCGACGCCCTTGACGAGGCGCGAGACGACTTGGCGGCTGCGGTCGACGCCGAGACCGTAGTCGGCGTTGAAGCCGGTGATCGTGATCCCCCATCGGCTGGCATGGCTCAGGTGACGGACGACCTCGGCGTTCTTGAGCAAGGCCTTGGAGGGAATGCACCCGACGTTCAGGCAGACGCCGCCGAGGGGGCCACGCTCGACGATGGCGGTGCGCAGGCCAAGCTGTGCGGCGCGAATGGCGGAGATGTAGCCCCCCGGCCCCGCGCCGATGACGATCAGGTCGTAGGGGGCCGTGCCCGAAGCCGACATGGTGCGGTTCCTTCCTGCGCGTGTGCGTGCGAGGCGTGGCGAGTGGCTGGCTGGTCGTTAACGGCGGTCAGGCCGAGGCGGCCCGCGACCGGCCGTCGCCTCGTGGCGAGGCAGGTCGCGGGAATCGTGCCATGCGATGCAGGTGCCCGGGGGAATTACACAACCAAGGCAAACGGGTGCTCGAGGATGCGCTTCACCTCACGCAGGAACTGCGCGGCGTAGGCGCCATCGACTACCCGATGATCCGCGGATATCGTCATCGCCATCATCGTGCGCGCGACCACTTGCCCGTCGCGCACGACCGCGCGAGGCACGGCGGCGCCGACCGCGAGGATGCCGGCCTGCGGGGTTGGGATGACGGCGGCGAACTCCTCGATGCCGTACGCCCCCAGGTTGCTGATGGTGAACGTGGCACCTTGGAGGTCGGTCGGCCCGGGCTTGCCAGCTCGGACGCGGTCATAGATGTCCTTCGCCTCACGGGCAATCGTGCCGAGCGACTTTCCATCGGCATGGTGGATCACCGGCACGATGAGCCCCTCGTCGAGGGAGACCGCGACCCCGACGTTGATGGATGCCCACGTCCGGATGCGTGGCGCGCCATCTGGGCCGGCATCGACGTACCACGCGTTCATCGCGGGGAAGGCACGCAACGCAAGGGCGACGGCCTTGATGACCAAGTCATTGACGGAAAGCTTCGCCCGCGCGTCGCTCGCGGTCACCTCGTTCACCTGCGCACGCAAGGCGAGGGCGGTGTCCATCTCGGCTTCGAGCGTGAGGTAGATGTGCGGGATACCGGGCTTGGCGATGCCCATGCCGCGAACGATGGCTTGGCGCATCCGGCTAAGCGGCTGGTCAGTGAAGCCATCGCCAGCGATTGCGGGTGCTGTGGGGGCGACGGGCATCGGCGGTGCCACGGGTGCGACCGGCGCCGGAGGGGCTGCCGGCGTGGCGGGAGGAGCAGGGGTGGGCGGTGTGGCGATGCCGGCCTCGATGGCGTGTTCCACGTCCGCGCGCACGATGCGACCACCGGGGCCGCTGCCGAGGCCGACGAGCGCGCGGAGGTCAATCCCGGCACCTTCCGCCAGAACCCGTGCGAGGGGCGATGCCTTCACGTCGCGTGCGTCGGCAAGGGCGACGGCTGCAGCAGGAATCGGCACCGGAACGTGGGCGGCACCGTTCGCGTGCGTACCGGACACCAGTGTCGCAGGAGTAGCGGCGGTGATCGTCTCGGTCGCCGCCACTGGCCCGGCGCCAACCCGGACTGATTCCAACGCTTCGCCTGGGAGGGCAATGATGCCGACAACTGTGCCGACCGGTGCGGTTGCGCCGTCGGAACAGACGATCTGGGCGATCGTGCCGTCGTGGTACGAGGTCAGCTCAAGGGTCGCCTTGTCGGTCTCAACCTCCATGAGGACGTCGCCGGCCTTAACTGGGTCGCCTTCGCGCTTGGCCCACCGGGCGATGGTCCCCTCCTGCATCGTGTCGGAGAGGCGGGGCATCACGATTTCTTCAGGCATCTCGGTCGGCTTCCCTTTGGGGGTGGTGCGCGCAGGGCACGCTAACAGGATGGCGCGTGCCCGTCGATGGTCGGGGGTAGCGGTGCGGTGTCAGGCGACCGGGACGCCTCGGCGCAGGATCCCGCTTTCCGCGAGGAGGCTGCGCGCCGCGGCGAGGATCTTGTCGTCGTTCACTTGCGCCGCTCGCTCGAGGGGGCGGGAGTACGGCATCGGCACCTCGGCGCCGCCGACGCGCTCAACAGGAGCGTCGAGGTCGGTGAAGCATGCCTTCTGGATCCGCGCCGCAATTTCGGCCGATACGCCAAACGAGGGCCATCCCTCCTCAACGCACAGGACACGGTGGGTCTTGCGGACTGAGTCGGCCACGGTCTCCATGTCAAGCGGGCGCAGGCTGCGCAGGTCGA
>CAILQO010000428.1 GCA_903836285.1 uncultured Chloroflexota bacterium | reverse complement strand
GTTGCGGCGGGAGAGGGGTGATGTGGGGGATCACTCCGTTGGGCGCGCTTCAGGGGAACGTAGGGTAGGGAGAACGGCTCTTTTCGCCGGGGTGTGACACCCTCCTCCTGCATGCCGTACCCACACGGCGACGCCACCGTCTCGATGACGACTTCTCCCGATCGCCCGACCGCACCGGTCCCCGTCCAGACATGGCCGGCGGCGTCCGGATACGCCGCCGCGGCGATGACCCGCACCGGCGCGCGTCGCGAAACCAATCAGGACTCCTTCGTCGCGATACCGCCGGCCAGCAACCGCCCATGGCTTGTCGCGGTTGCAGACGGCGTCGGTGGTGGGAACGCCGGCGAGGTGGCATCGCACGCCGCCGTCGACGCCCTGGGGCGTGCCTGGCGCGCCGCGTGGAGCGATGGCGCCCCCGCAACTGACCCGACCGTCGCCCTGTACCGGGCGTGCATGGCCGCCGACGATGCCGCCCGGCGTGTCGCCATCGCCGCCGAGACCCGGGGCGCCGCCACGACCCTCACCGCCGTCACCGTTGGACCGCGTGGACTGGTCGTGGCACAGGCGGGCGACAGCGCCGCATGGGTTCGGGCCAACGTGGCCCCGCTTGGTCCTCCCGCGCGCCGCGTCACTCCCGAGTTCACCGCGATTGCCCAGGAGAACGCCCGCCGTGCCGAAGGCGGCCTCCCCACCCTGACCGCTGCGGAGGTCGCCACCCACCCGGACCGGGGCGTCATCACCACCTACCTCGGGATGCCCAACGGGTGCCCCATCCACGTGGAGACGGTCGCCACGGGGGCCAACCTGCCCGCCGTCATCCTCGCGTGCACCGACGGCGTGACCGACGTCATGGCGGTGCCCGAACTTGACCGGGCAATCCTCGCCGGCGCCCCCGAGGTAATCGTCGACCAGATTGCCCGCACCGTGGACCGCTTGCGTGGAAGTGACGATGCGACCGTCGTCGCCCTCGTCGCCACCCCAACTGGTGCGCCTTTCACGACCACCGGCCAAGCGAACGGCGCGACCAGTCAACCCATCGGTGGACTTGGGAAGCCCGCCGCGTCACCCGCGACCGGCAACCACGGCCGACACGGCGCAAGCACCCTCGACCCGGCCGACCCGTACGGCCTGCGCGCCGCCGCGCGCACGCCCGCCGACAGTGCGTCACGGGCCATCACGCGCCGCGCCCTCGGCGCCGGAGCATTCGCGGTCCTTGCGATCGGTGCGGGAGCGGGCATCGCCTGGGCGTGGCCGTTTGCGGAACGCCTCGCTGGGGCCTTCCGTGGGCCGACGGGGGTGGCCGACCCCGTCACGTCCGCGCGGGACTACCTCGCGCAAGCCGCCACCGGCGACCACGACGCCCTCTGGCTGCGCCTCTCCGCCACGAGTCGGGGTGCGGTCTCCCAAGCAGAGTTCGCACGCCGCCATCGCGACTTCCTCGCCGAAGTCGGTGCGCCACGCATCACCGGCCAACCGGCGGCCGGGCCGGCGACGGCACTTCCCGGGGGCCGTTCCGCGACCGTCGCCTGCGACCTCACCTACGCGTCGGTACGCTTCGGTGAGATCCGGGCGCGCGTCGCCCTGCCGTTCACCTGGGAGGACGACGCGTGGCGCCTCGACTGGTCGCCCGCCGTCCTCTTGCCGAACCTGACCGGTGGGCGGAGGGTACGCGTCGCCTCTGACGCACCAATGCGGGGCGCCCTTCTCGACCGCACCGGCAAGCCCCTCGCTTCCCTCCCCGCTCCGGCCGCACCTTCGCTGAACGAGGCGATCCCTGTACTGACCCCCACCCCCACGGCGTCGGGTGAGGGGAGGATGCGGGCCTACCCCGCAGGTGAGGTTGCCGGGCCGCTCGTCGGCTACACCGCCGAGGCTACCCCCGAGGAACTCGCCGCCCTCGCCGATCGCGGGTACGTCGCCGGCGACCGTGTGGGGCGTGCCGGCCTCGAACGGGTTGCCGAGGCGCACCTTTCCGGCGCGCGAGGCAGCCGCCTCGACGTCCTCGAACCGTCGGGCATCGTCGTCACCACCCTCGCGACCGTCCCACCGCGCCATGGCGGAACCGTCGTCACCACCCTCGACCTCGACCTCCAGCGTGTCGCCGAGGCCGCCCTGGGCGATCGCCTCGGCAGCATTGTCGCCATCGAGTTGCCGTCCGGTGCGATCCGTGCGGCGGCGACGTGGCCCCGCTACGACCCGGCGGCCTTCGAGACAGGCCGGGGCGTCGCCGACCTCCTGCAGGACCCACGCAAGCCCCTCCTCGACCGTCCTGTCCAGGGCCTCTACCCGCCCGGTTCCACCTTCAAGGTCGTCACGATGGCCGCCGCGATGGCGCACGGCCTCGCCACCCCCGACTCCGAGTTCACTTGCACCGGCACGTGGACGGGCCTGCCTGGCGTCTCGCAGCGCTGTTGGCTGCGGTCCGGGCACGGCACGATCACCCTTGCCGACGGCCTCACGCAGTCGTGCAACAGCGTCTTCTATGAGTTGGGGAAGCGCCTCGACGCCCTCGATGCGTCGCTCCTCCCCGCAGTGGCGCGGCAGGCAGGCCTCGGCGCGGTCACGGGCGCCTTCCCCGGTGAGGAACCGTCGGGCCTCGTCCCCGACGCCACGTGGAAGCGTGCAACCCTCAAGGAACCGTGGACGCCTGGCGATTCCGTCAATCTCGCGATTGGGCAAGGGCAACTCTTGGTTTCGCCGCTGCAACTCGCCGCCACGTACGGCATGATCGCCACCGGCCAACCGATCGTGCCGACCGTCCTCGGCGCCGTCCGGCTGCCCGGCGGGAGCGTTGAGCAGGCAGTCCCCACACCAACCCGCGCGGCGGCCCTGCGTGCGTGGGCGCCCGCCGCCCTCACCGCGATGCGCGCCTCGCTCGCCGCCGCGGTCTCAACTCGAAGCGGCACCGCGGTCGGCGCCTTCGCCGGGTCGAGGGTCGCATCGATCGTCGCCGGCAAGACCGGCACCGCAGAGAACCAACCGGGGAAGCCGACGCACGCCTGGTTCGCGGGATACGGGCCGGTCGGCACGCCGACGGTGGCCGTCGTCGCGATGGTGGAACAGGGCGGCGAAGGATCGGGCGTCGCCGCGCCGATTGCCCGAAAGGTGCTCGAAGCGGCCCTCGCCGGGTAGCCACCTATCGGGGCGGCCGTATCCTCCCGAAAGCGACGGCCCGCCCCGGCGGCACGCCCAGAGAGGACTTCCCTGATGGGTTGGCGCCCCGGCACCATTGCACTCGTCGGCGCAGTGGTCACACTGGCCTGCACCGTGCCGACCGAGGGGTGGAACCCAAAACCAACCCCCACCGCCGCCACCCTCGCGCCGGTTGCCACGCCTACCCCCGAGGTGATCTCCGGCCCGCAGGTGCCCTTCGCCGACGTCATGGTCGGCGTCTGGTGCACCCCGTCCTTCGAGTCAATGATCGGCACGACAATGCAGTGCCTCTCACTCGCGCAGGAGGGCACCTTCAACCTCGGCGTCGTCGTGAACGCCAACGTCGACCCGAAGTCGGTCCTCAGCGGCACCTACACCGTCAGCGACGCGGGTGTGACCCTCGCGCCCCGCGGCGCCCCCGCGGAGGTCCTGCGCTTCACCGGCAACGCCGGGCGCCCGCGCCTGATCGACGCCACCGGGCGGTTTACCTTCGAGCCGTTCGGGCGCCAACCGGCACCGTAACTCCGGCCCTACAGCGGCGCTTGGCCGACGAAGAGGTAGAGGCGCGCCACCAACTCGCCCGCGAGGATCGCCCCCAAGGCGATGTACAGCAATCCTGTCGCACTCATCATTGAGCGGACGCGTGCCGTCAGGTGGGCCGGGATGGCCAGCAGCAGCGGCGCGAGGAGGCCCACCCCCAGGCGCACCCATACCACCCAAGACTCGAGGACGTGGGGCAGCAGCGCCACAGCGACGAAGGTGACGAAAGCGCCCTGCACCAGCAGCACCGCCGCCATCGAGAGGTTCAGGCGCACGAGCGGGCGCGGCGCAAGCCGT
>CAILQO010000427.1 GCA_903836285.1 uncultured Chloroflexota bacterium | reverse complement strand
TACGACACCGAGGTGACGCCGAGGCCGCGGATGGCGCGGTAGATCTCGTCCTGAACGGCCGGATCGAAGAGTTCGCCGCCCCCGGGGCCGATGCCGGGGACGCCGTAGAGCCACTGCACCTCGCCGTGGTTCTCCGGGTTGACGACGCGGTCCATGCCCCACCTGCCGGTCGGGCTGGACTGGTCGCCGCGCAGAAGGTTCGGCACGGCGGCGGCGGGTGTCCGGTTCAGGCGAACGATGATGCTGCCCTCTGGGCCGAACTTGCCAAGCCAGTGCCGGTAGTGGCGGACCATGACGTCCAGACGCGACGGGTCGAAGGTGCGCAACTCATGCGCCGCGAGGGGCGCCGGGTGCGGGATAACGTCGGCCGGGACGATTTCGGTCGAGTTCTTGGCCTTGATGGGGTAGAAGCGCCCGATCTGGTACGGCCGAAGGGCCTCGTAGTCCGGGAGCGAAAGCACACCGGTGAGTAGGCGATGGCCGACGACGTTGCCGAAGAGGCTGCCGGCGATGCCGATGTACTCACCGAGGGCGAGAAGGTTCAATGGAGACATTCGGTATTCCTTCGAGGTTTGGTTTGCGGTGTCGACCGGTGCGGGCAGAGCCGCCGCCAGGTCGGCGTTGAGCGTGGCCAGTGCCGCGTCGAGCGACTCGAGTGGCAGATGGCCAAGGTTGTGCGTGCGTAACGCCACGTTTGGGGATGTCCTTTGCATTGTGGTTTGGGGTACGGTGGGTTCGTTGCTGTTGGGTATTCATGGGATGCTCTCCGTTTAGTGGTGGCGTGAGCACCGGGGTGCCTCGGCCAAGGTGTTGGTGGGTGGCGCGTGGCGCCGAACCCCTCTGCCTACATCACGGCGGTGTCGTGCCGTGCGTGAGCGACTTGGGAACGATGGGTTCCCACGTCACCGGGTGACGGCGCCACAAGCAAGGTGACGCGACACACGGGTCGGGCGCCTGAGCGTCGAGCCGACGATGTCGGCTGGAGATGGCGACCGAGGTCGGGAACGGCGTCGTACTCGCCGCGCGTACGCGCCCACCGGTTCCCTACCGGTGAGGCGGAACCTGCGGGTTACGTTGCCGGGAGAAGCGCACGTCGGAAAGTCATCGCGAGACCTCCCGTCTTGCGAGCGTGACGCGGAGGCACCGTGCCATTCCGCGGCGGATTGCCAGCCACACTCCTAGTATCGGCAAACGTCCATGGTTCTTGAGTGACAATTCCGTTCACATGAATATCAGGTGGGGATGCAATCGGCGTCGAGATGGCGACACGGTAAAGCAATGCCAACCCGACTCCCCTCTCCCGCCGAAGCGGGGGAGGGGCAGGGGGTGGGGGCCGTCGTCCGTTGCGTGTCGGTTTACGCCCCGACGCTCGGCTCGTTGGCGCTGTCACTGGCTGCGTCGGCCTCCGACCGAGGTGCCTCTTGGGCGGCACGTCGGCGTTCAAGCTCCGAACGCAGCCGATGGACCTGCATGATCGCGCCAATGCGTGGTGCGCAGCCGGCACTTGAGATAGGCCAGAGCGCACGCAGGCGCTCCTGAATCTGCGCCTCGGACCACTTCGCGTACGGGTTCATGTGCTGCCTCCTCGTCTGTCTCACGGGTGCGTGCCGACGTCTGTGAGGGGCAGCGTCTCCCGTTGCCCGCCCCTTCTCCACTGGTGTGCAAGACGGGCGGTCAGCGTGGGGCCACGGCGCGAAGGATGCGCCGGGCCTTACGCGCCGACGCGGGGGGTGCGTGGGCCGAAGCCGGGGGCCACCAGGCGACCGAGGCGCTCACCCCATCGCAGCAGCGGGTTTGCCGTCGCCAATGGCACCCCCATGTCGCGCAACACCTGCGCCAGCGACCCCAACAGCAGCTCCGTCGGGCGGTTCGTCGATGCGACCGACAGCGCCGAGGTGGCGGCGCGCGTCATGTCGGCGGTGCTGACCCGGTTCGGCCGATGCCCGAGGAAGCTGCGGTTCCGCAAGTCGCGCACCACCCGCAGGGCCTCGATCCGCGTTGCGACCGTCCGCAAGCGCCCCGCCCGCACTGGGTCACGCAAGGCGGCCTCGGCGGCCAACCCGCGCACCACTGCCACTAGGCCATCGACGTACCGGAAGGTTTCCTCACCCACCCGCGGGAACGTGGCCGCGGCAACCTCAATCGCCACGTCGCCCACCTCGCGGCATCCTGCCAGGGCCTCCCACAAGGCGGTCGCGTCACGCTCAGCCTTCAGGAGGTCCAAGCCGAACTCCCGCCCGACCATCCACCGCAACGCCGTGTCGATCACCGCGTTGATCCGCGCAACCACCTCGACGTGCGCGTCGCGTCGCGCCAATCGGTCGGCCTGCCAGTAGATGTCGGCAATCCGCACCCCCGCCGCGTCGTGACGGGCATCCCACGCCGCCCACTCGTCGTCGTCGACACCGTCGAGCCGGTCATCGACCGCCGTCGTGCCGGCGAGGCACTCGGCCTCCAGGGCGCGTGCCTCCTGCGCCACCGCCCCCGATGGGTCGCAGGCCTGGCGCGACGCCTGCGCGGCGAGGGTTGAGGCCTGCGCGAAGTCCAGGTTCAGGCGTGCCTGCATCGCCCGCGCCAGCGAGACAAGTGCCGCGCGGTTGGCCACCTCCACGACCCCGAGGGTGACCTCGGCACCGTGGAACTCGCCGGCCCGGAACAACTGGCGCACCACGTCCAGTTCGGGCGTCAGCGGCACGGGCAGGTGGCTCACGTTTGCCGGCGTCAGGGCGCCTTGGGCCGCGCCGTCGATCGCGCCATGGCTTGAGCCATCAATCGCGCCATCAGGCGTCGCGGGGGCGGCGTCCGCCGGGGCCGGTTGCGCCGTCGCGGCGACCCGGGCGGCGCGGTCGGCGAAGAACGCCGTCAGGTCGAGTGGCGGTGCCACTGACCGGTGGGCACGCTTGGTGGGCGCCCCCGGGTCCCGGCCGGCTGGCACCAGCTTGACGAGCGCCTTGTACGCCCGGGACACGCGGTGCCGGTTCGATGGGCTGGCCACAGCACCGTCGAGGGCCTGCACGAGCGTGTCGAAGGCGCGCACCGCCCTGGCCCGCGTCGCGACGTCGAGCCGGGAGGTATCAAACGACGGCGGCAGGGTGATGCCAAGCATCCGCAGGGGGACGCGCGACGCCAGCAACAGGTCCAGGGCGTCCTCGAGGTACGTCCCGGGCGTCGCCTCGATGGCCGGGAGGTCGGTCGGCGCGTCCCCGATGACTGGCAATGCGCGGACGGTGACGTTGGCGACGGTGTGGGCGGTCGCCTCGGGATTCGTGTCGCACGGCGTCACATCTGGGACGGTGGGGGCGTCAATCGGGTCTGCGACGGCGTCGACGCGCCGCGGGGTCACCGGCCGGGCGCG
>CAILQO010000426.1 GCA_903836285.1 uncultured Chloroflexota bacterium | reverse complement strand
CACCGGTCGACGTGGCGATCCCGATCCCGACCCCTGCCTCGGACGCACCACCGACACCGGCGCGAGCCGTCGAGGGCGCACCAACCTCCGGGCGTACGCCCCGTGGGGAATCACCCTCGACACGCGCCGACGTGGCGCAATCAGCGCCCGCGCGTGCCGTGCCGGTTCCGCCGGCCCCACCCATTGCGCCGCGACGCCGTGAGATCGTCGGATACGTGCCCGGGGCACGCGTCCGCCCGGAGGTTGGTGCGCCCTCGACGGCTCGCGCCGGTGTCGGTGGTGCGTCCGAGGCAGGGGTCGGGATCGGGATCGCCACGTCGACCGGTGTCGGTGCGGGCACGGGCATCGCCGGGGCGATTGGCTCGGGGATATCCGCGTCGGCTGGGGTCGGCGGGTGCGGGTCAAATGTCGCGTGCGCGGGTGTGAGGCCTCGCGAGTTGGCAGCGTCGACGGGGGTCGGCGTGTGCGGGTCAAACGTCGCGTGCGCAGGCGTGAGGCTTCGCGAGTCTGTGGCGTTTGGCGCCGTAGGCGTGCTCGACGGAACGGCGGCGACGCGGTCAGGGCCACTCGGCTGAGCTGTGGCTATCTGGCGGACATCAACGCTTGGTGCGTACGGCGCCGGACCTACGTAGGTGAGGTTGACGTGGCGCGCTTGTGGGTCGACCGCGATCACGCGCACGACGACCTCGTCGCCGATGTTGATTACGTCTTCGACGCGCTCAACCCGAAGGCCGGGGCGGAGTTGCGAGATATGGATCAGGCCGCGATGGCCAGAGAAGTCGACGAACGCACCGTATCGCGCCAAGCGCACGCACCGGCCCAGTGCCTCCGTGCCCACCCGCGGTAATGGTCGCCCGCTGCCGTACGCCGGGCGTGGTGACGGTCGCGGTTCGGCATCCACAAACGGCTCATCCCGGTCGGATTCGTCTGCCGGCGGTGTCGCGACGGACACGGCGGGCGTGAACGGTCGGGGCGTGCGGATGCCTCCGGTTCGACGCGCCGGACGCAAGGTCACGGGGTCGGCGAAGAGTGGTGCCGGTGCGTCAATGGGCGCGCCATCGTGGGTGTCGCCGTCCACGACTTCGACGTGGTAGTCGTCGGGAGGCGGCTCGTCGTGCCACACGGCGGGCGCACCCTCGATCGGTAACGCCTCGCCGAGGCGCTCGTCCGCCGCCGCACCATCCTCGGGCAATCTCATCGCCCGACCACGCCCCACGCTGTCATCCTGCGAGTGTACCGTGCTGGCGATCCGGCAGGGGATGCGCTCCTAGGTGTTTCGAATGTGCCGCAACCGTTCGGCAGCCTTCGCGAGGGTCTCGGGACGCTTCGGGAAGCTGAACCGTACCCGTTGGCGACCCTGCACCGGATCCGGGAAGAAGCTCGACCCGGGCACCACCGCCAACCCGTGGTCGATAACCAGGCGCCGTGCGAAGGCGACGTCGTCCTCGCCGGTCGATGCGGTGAACGGCGCGATGTCGGCCATCACGTAGTACGCCCCTTCGGGTGCCGCGAAGCTGAAGCCGGCTTCGCGCAACGCTGCCACCATCTGGTCGCGCTTCGCCGCGTACGAGGCCTGAAGGTCCACGTAGTAGGTATCGGGGAGGGCGCACGCCACGGCGACGGCGGCCTGCAACGGGGCGGGCGCGCCGACGGTGAGGAAGTCGTGCACCTTGCGGATCGCACCGGTCAACCACGCCGGAGCAATCGCCCACCCAACGCGCCACCCGGTCACGCCGTAGGTCTTGCTCGCGCCGGAGATGGTCACGGTGCGGTCGCGCATCCCCGGCAGGGTGGCGATGGGAACGTGGCTGCCTCGGTAGCGGATGTGCTCGTAAATCTCGTCGGTGATCGCGAGGGCATTCCACTTCTGGCACAGGTCGGCGATCACGCCGAGCTCTTCGGCGGTGAAGACCTTGCCGGTCGGGTTGCCAGGGGTGTTCAGGACGATCGCCGCCGTGCGCTCATTGAAGGCGGCGGCCAACTCATCGAGATCGAGGTGCCACGCGTCGCCCTCGGCGTCTTGCCCGAAGGCCGGTTCTCGCAGGGTCACAAAGCGTGGGGTCGCCCCGGCGAGGACGGCGTCTGGCCAGTAGTTCTCGTAGTACGGCGCGACGATCACCACCTCATCGCCGGGGTTGACGGTCGCCATCAAGGTGGCAAGCATCGTCTCGGTCGACCCGCAACAGACGGTCACCTCGGTGTCGGGGTTGACGGCCATGCCGTAGTGGCGTTGGTACTTGGCGGCGATGGCGCGGCGCAGGTCCGGGGCGCCCCACGTGACGGCGTACTGGTTGATGTCCGCCTCGATGGCGGCGATGGCGGCGTCCTTAAGGGCACGCGGCGCTGGGAAGTCGGGAAAGCCTTGCGCCAGGTTGATGCCGTCGGTGGGGTATTGCAGCTGGATCAGGCGCGTCATCTCGCGGATCACCGACTCGGTGAAGCGGTCGGTGCGCGCGGCGACGGGGCGTGGGCCGGTTGCAGTGGCCGGTCGAGGGGCCGAGGCGGTCGTCGTCATGGTTGGGGCATTGTGCCGCGGCTCGGTTTGGGGCGTGGCCGAGTAGCCCCCTCCCGAACTCTTCCGCACTGGAGGCGCCCCGCTTGCTGGGCGCGAGGGGCGACTCCACGGGAGAGGAGTGTGGCCGAGCGACCGCACGCGCGGAGGCAGGGCTACACTTGCGGAAGCCCGCTCCAAGGTCGCCGGCGGGCCTTCCGGAGGGCGCCGCGCATGTCTCAGGCCGTCATTCCCGTCGAAAGCGTCCGCCTGCGT
>CAILQO010000425.1 GCA_903836285.1 uncultured Chloroflexota bacterium | reverse complement strand
TCCCAGATGGCCCCACAATCGCCACCGTCGTCGCGCCCGCCCCGATGTCGATGACGATTGCCCCGGCATCCGGGATGCCCGAACGCAGCGCGGCGCCGAGCGCCGCCGGGACGGCAAGCAGCCCGACCAGTTCAAGGTCGAGGTACGTCGCAAGCGTGCGCAGATCCGAGACGGTCGACGCCTCGGTCGCCGCAACGGCGAGCGAGGCGCCGATTCGTGCGCCGGTCAGGCCGGATGCGCGGGTCACGCGCCGCCCATCGATGGTCAGCGCGAAGAGCGCCGCGATGACGGTCTCCAGGTTCGGAATCTCGCCGCGATCAGCGGCCACCAAGGTCCGTGCACGCTCGAGCGCCGCGCCCTGTGCCCGGACCATCACCTCCAGGACCTCATCGTCGGACACTGGCACATGCGTGGCAAGCCGAGCGACCGAAGCCTCGCCCTGCGTCACCACGACGTGCGCCCCGGGGACCGCGAGGAACGTGCGACGTGGGACGACACCGGCAACGTCCTCGGCGGCCCGAAGCGCGGACTCGACGGCGTCCATGAAGGCACGGCGGTCGATGTCGGCACCCGGGGTGGGGGGGTCGGGCATGGCGATCACGCCAATGCCGCGCACCTTCACCGCGGTCGATGCAGGCACGCTCCGGTCTGGCTCGACCACAAGTGCCTTGATCAGGCCGGTACCACAGTCGATCACGGAGATCACCGGATCGTCCGGGGACGCCGGCAGGGGCCCACCATCGCCGGACGGGGCTTCCGACCGGTGCTCGCGCGACGCCCAACGCCCGCCAAGGCGCCCGCCCAACGCCTCGCGACCGGACGCCCCGACCCTTGCGAGGAGACCGGCAAGGTTCAGTCGTGGCATTCCGTCAACCTCCGCCGACCGTACCGTACCCCAACCCGAGGGTGCATCAGCCGACGCGTCACGTCCCCACCCGGTGCGACGTGCGGCCGCACGCGTGCGCCCTCCCGGCACGCCAAGCAGGCACCGGCGCTACGGCAACGCGAAGATCACCTCCCCGTTGCCGTCGCCGCCCTGCACGTACTCGCCGCCCATCAGGTCCCAGTGCTTCGGTTCATCCGAAGCCATGGCCACCATTGCCCAGTCGGTGAACCGCTCGAACGTCGCGCGATCGGGCCAGAGGTCAAGGAACTGGATGGTGTCGTCGCACACCTTCACGACGAAGACCTGGGACGCGCCATGGCCCTTGATTGACCGTGCCACGTCTTGGGCGATCGCGAGTCCCTCAGGCGTCAACCCGCCCGGCACCCGCACCCTGTGCCACCCCAAGACTGCCATCGCACGCCCTCCTGACCTCCACACGGCCAATGCACCATCCGTCGCCAAGACGCCGCAACGAGGTAGCCATCCGGTGGCGCAACGCGTCTGTTGATACCCCGCCGCTGCGCTTGTCGGAGCCTCCCGCATCGCCCTGCACCGCCGGACGGACGGGGGTGCGCCCACTGCATGCCAACCTGAAAGCAAAAGTACGGTTTCAGACTTTGCGGCATTACATGGGTAGTACAGCCCCTGCCTCGCGCCTTTGTCGCGCGTGCTCATCCGCGTAGGATGCTTTGGACAGCAGCCGGTGGGGTGGATCACGGCCAGAGAGGGTCGCAGTCACGCTACCGGTCGACAGTTTGGACCGACGCGCGTCTGTGTCCTTCCTCTTTTGTAACTGGCCTGTGCGCAACTCACTGGGCCTGTAAGGAAGGGGAGCATTCGTTATGGGCATGCTTCGTGCGGTGCGGCATTTCGTAGTCGCGCCAATAATTCTGAGTGCCATCGCGGCACTTGCCTACACGCCGGCTGCCGCGGAACCAACTGGCCTGTCACCCACCGCTTCCGGCGCGACAACGCTTTCAACAACAACGGCGACACAAACCTCCACAACAACTCCCACGGCATCACCTTCGCCGGCAGCCACCCAGACTGGCGTCGGG
>CAILQO010000424.1 GCA_903836285.1 uncultured Chloroflexota bacterium | reverse complement strand
GGCCCACCACCCCCACGAACGCGCCAGCCGGGACCGCCACCGACACGTCCGCCAGTGCCGCCCGTTCCGCCCCCGGGTAGGTCACGCCAGCCCCCTCGAGGTCGATTGCCAGTGCCCCGCCCGGGAGGACCGCGTGCCGACGCGACGATGCCTTCGTCACCTGGTTCGACGCCCTTGGAGCGTCCTCCCAGCGTTCCTCCGCGTTTGCGAAGGTGACGGAGCCGCCTTCCCCGTTCCCACGGGAGAAAGGTGTCAGACCTCTGCCCCTCCGCCGTTGGGGCCGGAGAGGAGGGATCCGCGGGTCCAGCGAAAGCAACTCGCCCACCCTCGCCGCGCCGGCGACGGCGTTCCCTAACTCCCGGGCGTGGCGTGCCAGCTGCTCCACTGGGCGACGCACCACCTCCACGTATGCCAGCAGCGCGACCACGTCGCCCACCGACGCCTCGCCCCGCGTCGCCGCCAACCCGGCCCCCGCGAATGCCACCGCGGTCAACGCTCCCGACGCCAGCCCAACCGTTGCACCCGATCCTGCGTTCCAGGCCATCGCGCTGAAAGACCGCTGCAGCCACGCCCGCGCCGCCGCCTCCACCTGCCACGCGGCCAGCGCCACGGTCCCCGAGGCCCGCACGTCCTCGATTCCCGCCAGCCTTTCCTCCACCGTCCCGAACAGCGCCGCGCCAGCCGCCGAGCGCGCAATCCGGTGCGCGTGGCCCGCCGCGACCACCGCCTGCAACGCCACGCCGGTGACGGCGATGATCACGGCCAACCCGACCGCCACGCCCGGGGCGATCGTCCACGCCATCGCCAGCGTGCCCAACAGGACGAGGACCGCCTGGATCGACTCCACGACCACTCGGCTGAAGAGGGCCGTCAGTTGCGCCGTATCCCCGTCCACCCGTTCGACCAGGGCGCCCGGCGGGTTGGCGGCGTGGAACTCGCCATCGAAGCCCAGCACCGCCCGAACCAGTCGCGCGCGCACGTCGTTTGTGGTCAGCTGACCGAGGTCAGTCGACACCCACGCCTCGGCCAAGCCTCCAGCCTGCGCCAGCAGCCCAGCGCCCACCACCCCCAGTGCCACTGTCCACGCCCCAGCGACATCCCCAAGCGTCGCCCTGTCCACCACCTCCCGGATGCCCAGTGGCACGCCGACCTGGATCGCCGTCGACCCCAGCACCAGTGCCCCAAGCGTCGCCACCCGCCCCGGGTACGGGCGCAGCGCATCCAGCAGGAGCGCCATCGTTCGGGGTCCCGGCGTCCCTAACCCGGCAGGAATCGGCGCAGCATGCCCCGCCGGGGAGTCACCCTGTGCAGCCATCGATTGAACCGTGGTCGGCGGCGCAGGTTCTTCGGTTGCGGGATTGGGCATCGTGCAATGATGCGACCACGGCGCCCGCCGGAACCGCCTCACGTGGTGCGGTGCCATCGGGGGGCTCCGCGAAGGGAGGCCGAAACCCCATGGCGAACAACTCCGGCAGGTTCAACGGTAAGGTCGTCGTCGTCACTGGCGGCGCGATGGGCATGGGCCAGGCGACCGCCGCCGCCTTTGCCCGCGAAGGGGCGATGGTCGCCATCGTCGATGTCGCGGATGCCGCAGCCGAGGCGGTGGTCGCGGAGATCACCAACCTCGGCGGGTCCGCGACGTACATCCGCGCCGACGTCGGTACCGGGGCGGGCGCGGCGACGGCGATCGAGGCGACGGTCAAGGCGTACGGCGGCCTTGACGTGCTGTTCAACAATGTCGGGATCCAGCCGGCTGAGAGCTACTGCAACGCCGAGAACACCCCGGAGGCGGTGTGGGATCGGATCATGGACGTAAACGTCAAGAGCCACTTCCTCATGGCCAAGTACGGCATCCCGCACATGCGTGCCCGTGGTGGCGGCGTGATCATCAACAACGCGAGCGTGCAGGGACTGCAGTCAATGCCTGGCGTCCCGCCGTACGCCGCGAGCAAGGGAGCGTGCCTGTCACTCACCAGGCAGCTCGCCGTGGAGTACGCCCACGAGCGAATCCGGGTGCTGGCCATCTGCCCCGGCACGATTGACACGCCTCTCGTCCGCATCGCCCTTGGACGCGACCCCGACACGTACGCGGCGAACCTCGAGAACGCAGCGCGCGCCCACCCGCTCGGGCGAATCGGTCAACCTGAGGAGATCGCACACGTCGTCCTGTTCCTGGCGAGCGACGGGGCGAGCTTCATGACCGGCGAGTACGTGTGCGTTGACGGCGGCATGATGGCAAAGGGCGCGTGGGCCTGACTTGATCGCCCTAGAGGCCCGCAGGGCGGCAACGCGGTGCGGGGAGGATGCGGCTATCATGCGCCCGCGCCTGACCCGTCCCGGCGAAACGGGTAGGTTCAGGACCGCCTGGCCCCGCCGGGTGCGTGCGCCTGCGCACGCAACCGTCCGCCGCACGATCCGCAGAGACCACGTGGGAGCGCACGGAACGAGATGAGCGCGACGTTTGCCCGCTACCTCGCCGGTCGAGTTGTCGGCCTGCTCCTAGTGATCATCGCCCTGAGCGCGGCGACCTTCGCCCTCATGCACCAGGTGCCGGGCGGGCCGTTCACCTCCGAGAAGTACATGCCGCCGGAGGCAATCGCCAACATCAACCGCAAGTACGGCCTCGACCAGCCGCTGCCGGTCCAGTACCTCAAGTGGCTCGGGGCGGTCGTGCAGGGCGACTTCGGCATCCCGTTCCAGTCGCCAACCGAGACGGTCGTCACGGTGGTGGCGCGCGCGTGGCCGGTGACGCTCACCGTCGGCGCGATCACGATCGGGGTCGCCTACGGGCTTGGCATCACGTTCGGTGTCGTCGCCGCGCTCTGGCAGAACTCGTGGATCGACCGTGCGGTCACCTTTGTGGCCACGCTCGGCTTGACCCTGCCGAACTTCATCATCGGATTCCTGTTGGTGTACTTCCTGAGTGTGAAGTTGCGCTGGCTACCGACCGGTGGGTGGGGGAAACCGAACCAGCTGATCATGCCGGTGATTGCCTATAGCCTGGGCCCGATGGCGATCGTGGCGCGCTACACCCGCGCATCGATGCTCGAGGTGCTGCGCTCCGAGTACGTCAGGTTGGCGCGCGCGCGCGGCCTGCCCTGGCATCGGATCCTGTTCCGCTACGTCCTGCGGAATGCGCTCGTCCCGCTGATCACCGTGCTCGGCCCGAACATCCCCGACGTGTTGACCGGCTCGATCTTCGTCGAGGGGATGTTTTCGATCCCGGGCCTCGGTCGGTTCTTCACATCGAGTGCACTCTTCCGGGACTACCCGATGATCATGGCGATGATGCTGCTCGTCGCGGTCCTCTGGGGGGCGACGTACATCATCAGCGACATCCTCTACGGCCTTGCGGACCCGCGCATGCGCGTTGGCGGGGGTGAGGCGCGATGACGGCGGTGACTGTCACACCGGTCGATGCGCCCGCCACGATCGCACGCACCGACGCGGCGAACAGCCCGACCCGGCAAGCGATCCAGCGCTTCCTTCGCAACCGCCTCGCCGCGATTGGCCTCGTGTTCGTTGTCCTTATCACCGGCGGCGCGATCCTGTCCCCCGTGATCGCCACCACGGCCTACGACTACTCCGTATTGAGGGACGCCTTGAAGTTCCCGCCGTGCGTCGACCCCAAGGGAACCGCCGGCTTCCCTGGGTGCCTCATGATGAAGTACCCCCTCGGCACCGACGCGGTCGGGCGCGACTTCTGGAGCCGATTGATCTACGGCGCGCGGACCTCCATGATCGTGGGCTTCAGCGTCCCAACCATCGCGCTCGTGATCGGGCTGCCCCTCGGGGCCGCGGCCGGGTGGTTCGGCGGGTGGGTCGACATCGTCGTGCTCCGCCTCGTCGAGTTCTGGACGGCGATCCCATCGATCCTCTTGGCGCTCTTCCTCGTCACCGTCTTCGGTCACGACCTGAACAAACTGATCTTGTTCCTCGGCATGACCGGTTGGGTGGGCATGTGCCGGCTTGCCCGGGCACAGTTCCTGACGCTGCGGGAGCGCGACTTCGTGACCGCGGCGCGGGCGCTTGGCGTCGGCGAGTGGCAGATCATGGTCCGTCACGTCATGGTGAACGCCGCCGGGCCGATCATCGTGATGTTCACCCTCGGCATCCCGGGGGCGATCTTCGGCGAGGCCGGGTTGAGCTT
>CAILQO010000423.1 GCA_903836285.1 uncultured Chloroflexota bacterium | reverse complement strand
TCTCCCGGTTCGACCAGGACAGGGTCTCGTATCATCTGGCGACGATGAGCGATCCAGCACCCGACAGTGGTGCCTCCGACGGTCTTCTTCGCCGCACCCCCCTTCGCGACTGGCACGCGGCCCACGGCGCACGCATGGTCCCCTTCGGCGGATGGGACATGCCGGTCCAGTATGCGTCCGGGGTCCTGACCGAACATCACGCGGTGCGCAACGCCGTCGGCCTCTTCGACATTGGCCACATGGGCCAAGTCGCGGTCAGCGGCCCTCACGCCCTCGCGTGGCTCCAGTGGTTGGTTCCGACCGACGTCTCTCGCCTCGAGATTGGACAAGCGCAGTACAGCGTCCTGTGCGCGCCCGACGGCGGGGCAATCGACGACATCATCATCTATCGCCTTGGCGATGTTCGCTACCTGATCATCGTCAACGCCGCCAACACCGACGCCGACGTCGCATGGATGCACCACTGCCTCGCCGAACCCGGCCCCGGCATTGACACGCGCCACGTCAATCTCCACCCCTACGCCGACGCACGCACGCTCATCGCCGTCCAAGGGCCAAAATCGCTGAGTGTCCTCCAAAAGGTCACCAACACCGACCTGTCTGGCCTTGGCTACTACCGGGCCGCCGAGGCGACCGTCGTCGGCGTCAACGCCCTCGTTGCCCGGACCGGCTATACCGGCGAACGCGGCTACGAAATTGCATTCGACGCCGCGCACGCCGTTGCGGTCTGGGAGGCACTCCTCGCTGCCGGGGCCGAGGCCGGCATCATCCCGTGCGGCCTCGGGGCGCGCGACACGCTTCGCCTTGAGGCGGGTATGGCGCTCTACGGGCACGAACTCCGACGCGACGTGAACCCATTCGAGGCCAACCTCGAACGCATCGTCCGCCTCGACAAGCCGCAGTTTGTTGGCCGCGACGCCCTCGCACACGTCGCTGAGACCGGGCGCGCCCGCGCGCTCGTCGGCCTTGAACTTACGGTCGCTGGTGTTCCACGGGCGGACTACCCAATCCTCGATACCCACGGCGCGCGTATCGGCGAGACCACCAGCGGCGGGCCGTCGCCGACCCTCAAGAAGTCAATCGCGATGGGTTTCGTCCCGGCTTCGCACGCCGCGCTCGGCACCGAGTTGGCCGTCGAAATCCGAGGACGTGCGCACGCCGCGGTCGTCGTCTCATTGCCCTTCTACAAGCGCCCGGTCGCCAAGCGCGCCGCACCCGCCACTTAAGCCGCCTCCCCAAGGGCGCCTCGTCGCCCGCCACCTTCACGAAGGACGCCGCCACGTGAACCCCAGCGACCTCCGGTACTCGAAAGAGCACGAATGGCTCCGTGACGCGGGCGATCACGCCGTCGTCGGGATCACGCATCACGCCCAGGATGCCCTTGGCGACGTGGTCTTTGTGGAACTGCCCACCGTCGGGACCACCCTTCACGCCGGCAAATCGTTTGGCGTCGTCGAATCGGTCAAGGCCGCCTCGGACCTCTACGCGCCCTGTGATGGCGAAGTGGTCGAGGTCAACGACCGCCTCACCACCGAACCTGAACTCGTCAACAAGGAACCGTACGGCGACGGGTGGATGGTGAAGGTCAAGGTCTCAGGCGGCACCTCCGACCTGCTCGACGCGCCGTCGTACGACGCCTTCCTTGAGACGCTTCACTGAGAGCGAATTGCTCGCTGATCGAACTTCGTTCCCCGCACCATGTCCGGAGGGCCGTTGCGTTGGGCCCAAAGGCACTGGTGCGTAACAACCCACCGGGAGGCTCTGCGTGAGCGGCTTCATTAGCACGACCCCTGCCGAACGCGAGGCCATGCTTGCCCGCATCGGTGTCGCCACGCTTGACGACCTCTTCCGGGACCTGCCCGCGAAGCACTACCGCCCCAAACTCGACCTGCCTGCGGGCCTCAGCGAGATGGAAACGTGGCAATACTTGCGCGGCCTCTCTGAGACGAACCTCGACCTCGACCGTGCGCCGTCGTTCCTCGGTGCCGGCGCCTACCGCCACTACGCGCCGGCGGCGATTGGCCATCTGATCTCGCGGTCGGAGTTCCTGACCTCGTACACCCCCTATCAGCCAGAGGTGTCGCAAGGCACGCTTCAGGCGGTGTACGAGTGGCAGTCGATGGTCTGCGCCCTCACCGGGATGGACGTTGCGAATGCCTCGGTGTACGACGCTGGCACCGGGGTCGGCGAAGCCGCGCGAATGGCGTGCGCCCTCACCCGTCGGCGCCGCGTCCTCGTCCTCGACACCGTCAACCCCGGCTACCGCGACGTGTTGGCCACGTACGCCTCCGGTCCGGATATCGATGTCGAGACCCTCTCCGCGTGGCACCGCAACACCGACGGCACGCTCGGGCGCGTCACGGACTTCTCCACATCGATCGATGCGTCGGTGGCCTGCCTGATCGTGCAACAGCCGAACTTCCTCGGGTGGCTAGAGCAGGTTGAAGGCCTGTCGGCCGCCCTCACGGCGGTCGGGGCGATCCTCGTGGTGATCGCCGACCCGGTCTCCCTCGCCGTGGTGCGTGCCCCCGGCGAGTACGGCGCCGGGATCGTCGTCGCCGAAGGCAAGTGGACGGGCGGCCCAACCGACTTCGGTGGCCCCCTCGTCGGCATGTTTGCGTGCCGTCGTGACTACGTGCGCCAGATGCCCGGCCGCATCGTCGGGTCAACCGTCGATGCCGAAGGCCGCAAGGGGTACGTCCTGACCCTCGCGACGCGTGAACAGCACATCCGGCGTGAGAAGGCCACGTCGAACATCTGCACCGCCGAAGCCCTGATCGCCCTCGCGACGACCGTCTACCTCAGCCACCTCGGCCCACAAGGCTTGCACGAGGTTGCCGAACAGTCGATCGCAAAGGCCAAGTACCTGGCCAACGAGATCGCCCGCGTGCCCGGCTTCGCCGTTATGGCAACCTCGCCGTGGCTTTACGAGGTACCGATCCGGTGCCCGCGCCCGGCCGCCGAAATCAATCAGATCCTGCTTGCCGAGGGGATCATTGGTGGCTTCGACCTCGGGCAGTACTCGCCCGACTTGGCCGACGCCCTCCTCGTGTGTTGCACCGAGATGACGCCCCGCGCCGATATCGATCGGCTTGTCCGAGTGCTCTCCGCGATCTAGATCCGTCAGTTCCCCCCTTCCCTCGTAGGAAAGGAGGGCTAGGGGGTTAGGCCCGCCCGCCCGACTCACCGTCCCGCTCGCGAACAAGGACACCCCGCCATGACGACGACCGACCGCGGACACGCACCAGCAAACGGGACCAGCATCTTCTCTGGAAGGCAGTCTGGCGTGCCGACCCTCTTCGAGAAGAGCGTCCCCGGTCGCCGTGCGGGGTCTCTCCCCGT
>CAILQO010000422.1 GCA_903836285.1 uncultured Chloroflexota bacterium | reverse complement strand
CGCCGACTGGTGCGCCTGATAGCACTCTTCGCGGACGGCTTCGACCTCGGCGGTGATGTCTGCCATGAACTCGTCGGGGTCCACGTCGCGCAATGCGTTGCGAATGACGTCGATGGATGCCATCAGGCCCGACGACTTGGGTTGCACGATGGGCGCAGGCGGGCTTGTGATGACCGCGATGACGCGGCCGTGATCCGTGATCCGTGATCTCAACCTGCCCTTCGCCGCCGTCGATCGATCCGACGAGTTGGTCGATGCACGACGCCAGATCGGCGCGCGCCACTCGCCGTGCCATGCCACCCTTCCCGCGTGGGCTTCCCGCACACGCCGTACGTCAACGTTAGCGCCGCCCCTTACCGCTTCACCTCGTGCGCCGCGATGTAGTCCCAGTCGATGTCCTGCCCCAAGCCGGGGCGCGGCGACACGTGCACGTAGCCGTGGTCATCCATCGGGTCGTCGAGGGATCGCAACCACGCCGGCGGCGTCTCGTAGTTGATGAACGGGTGCAGCAACCCACGTTCGTAGTACTTGCCGGGCCACGCCATGGCGCACAACGCGTGCAGGTTGCCGGCGCCCGGGCTATGGATCTCCACCTGCACCCGGAACGACTCGCACAGGTGCGCAATCTTCATCACCGGCGTGATGCCACCGTTGTCCCACACCCCTGCGCGTGAGATGTCGGACGCCCGGTGCATGATCCACTCGGCGCGCGTGTACATCTTGCCCTCGGCCGTCTCCGGGCCGACGATCGGGATGTCGAGCTGGTCGGTGAGCCAGATGTACGACGACATCGAGTGCTCCGGCATCGGTTCCTCGAACCACTCGTAGTCGAGCTTCTCGAGGGCGCGCCCGATCCGCAGGGCATCCTCGCGGGTGTAGTAATGGAAGCTGTCGAGCATCAGTGCCATGTCGGGGCCGACCGCCTCGCGCACCGCCGTGCAGATGGCGATGTCCTCGCGCACCGATGGTGTCCCCGCGATTGGGGGCATGCGCGTGTGGATCTTGAACGCCTGGTAACCGCGCGCCTTGCACGCCAATGCGTAGGCGGCGTATGCCTCCGGCGAGTCGAGGCCGCCCGGCAACTCGTCGCCACACATCGTCGAGGCGTACGCCAGGACTTTTTCGCGTGCACCGCCAAGCAGCTTGTAGACCGGTTGGCCTAGGGCGCGGCCGGCGAGATCCCAGAGCGCTTGGTCGACCGACGCGAGGACGCGATCGGTCAAGCCACGGTTCCCACGCTGCATCTCCACGAGGTGCTGCCAAATCCGTTCGCGGTCAAGCGGGTCGTGGCCGACGAGGAGCGGCTTCACGACGTGCGCGATCACGTCCGGCGCCGTGCCGAAGCAGTAGCCGGAAGCGCCCGAATCGGTGACGACCTCGAGAAGCGTCTGCGTCGCCTCGGACGGCGGGCCGGGATGGGTGTGGCCCTCGCTGTCCCGGCTGGTGTTCGCGGTGTATCGGAAGGTGCGGGTGACCAGGTCAACGATCTTCACGGCGGGCTCCCGTCGGGCGTGGCCCCATGTGGGCGACGGTCCTAGGGTAGGGCGAGCGTGTCATGCGCGTACGACACGGGCTTTTTCGTCGCTGTCCGGTTACCTCCGGCTGCACTTCTGTAGGGGTGTGCGAGGTCGTGCGGGCGATTGGCACGACGCACCAAGGAGACTGGCCTTGTTCAAGACGCTCAAGGATCTCGGGCTGACGGCCGACATGATGTACCTGCTTGGGTTCCTTTCGGTCATCGGCAGCATCTTCGTTTGGTACTCGCAGGGTGGGGTGAAGTCGGGCGAGGAGCGTGCCAGCGGCGAGCGCTTCGGCATCTTCGTCGGGCTGTGGGCGCCGACCTTCTTCGCGCTTGGCAACGGCATCGCCCAGACCGAGGAGTAGTCCTGCGGGGGTGGCAAGGAGGCGCGTGCCGACCGTCCTTGCCATGCCCGTTCCAGTCACGCCGGCGCCGGTATCCACCTCGGTGGGCTTTCGTGGCACCGGTTACGGCTCTACCCCCTCGTGGCGGCCTCGCACAGGATTGCGACCGTCTCGTCTGGCGCCGTGTAGTGCAGGTTGTGTCCCGTGTGCAGGTCGTGGTACGTCCACTTTGGGTCGTGGCGCAGGCGTTCCGCGAGCTGCGCGAATGGGCTTGATGGGTCCTTGCCCACGGTGCAGTAGACGTAGGTGCGCGGCAGCTCCGGCTGGGGGTCAGCAAAGCGCACTGGTTGCGTGAAGGTCAGGTACGGCTGCCATGAGCGCCGCGGGGTCGCCCACTGCGTGATCTCGTCGGGCTGGTCGGGCGGCGGTGACCCGGGCGGGTGGCGCCACCCGTCGCCCTCGGCGTCGATGCGTGCCTGCACCTCTGGCGAGATGCTGATGCCACCGGGGTTCTCGGGGGTCGGCACAAAGGCGTCGAGGTAGATGAGCTGCGCGAGGCGGTCCGGCGCCCGGTTGGCGGCGCCGGTGATGACGCGCCCCCCGTAGCTGTGCCCGACGAGGATGACATTGTGCAGGTCCTCGTAGAACAGCACGTTGACGACATCCTGGACATGGGTCTCGAGGTCGACACCGGCGTGCGCCAGGTGCGTGCGTTCGCCGAGGCCGGTGAGGGTGACAGGGAAGACGGTGTGCCCAGCGGCGCGCAGCTTCGGGATGACGAAGCGGTTCCACGACCACGCGCCGCCCCAGGCGCCGTGGACGATCACGAACGTGGCCATCGATAGCCCTCCTGTCCCGGCGGGGAATGACCTGCCGGCGCCGTGAGGGTACGACGCGGTGCCCAGTGGGGTTTGACGGTGCGGTGGCACGTGCCTTCAGGGAGCGGGGCTTTGCTCCCCATCTCTCTAAGCGAGAGGCGGGCAGGGATGCCCGCGGACCAAGAGGGTGGCGCGTGCCTTCAGGGCGCGGGGGCTTGCCCCCCATCTCACTAAGCGAGAGGCGGGCAGGTATGCCCGCGGACCAAGTGGGTGGCGCGGGCTTTCGGG
>CAILQO010000421.1 GCA_903836285.1 uncultured Chloroflexota bacterium | reverse complement strand
TTGACGTCTTCGCCGAGCCGTACCGCGATTGAAGAGGGTGTCATCGGTCCTCCAGTGCGCGCCAACAGTCGGCCGAACACGGCGCTCGCACCGGTCAAGGGCGGGATAATCGAGTGGGGATTGCCGACGAACGGTTGTCCGAGCCTGATCGCGACCGCACCACCGATTTCATCAACTTTGCCACAGACCGCGGTCATACCCCACGGTTCCGACGCGAAAGGATCATGCGATGGCGATGACGTTCGTTCGCGGAGACGCAAGGCGCCCTCGTGGCCATGCCCTCATCGCATTTCGGCGGTTTCCCGGCTCAGATGACGCTTACGTGACCTACGCAGTGGTGCTCCCAGTCGTCGTCGATCCGATGAAGTATTTGCCGCCAGCGTTTGCAGCGCAGTTTCAGGGGATCGCTGGATCCATGCAGAGCCTTGACGCGGTTCCGATGCCCCCAGTGCCCGAGGCATTTTCATTTGCGTTGGCGGTCGGCCTTGCGGAACGTCGCGATGACGATCTCGTCGATGCAGGGCTGGCGGACGCCTCACCGCTAGGCCTGATGCAGCAGGCCCAGGAGGCCGTGCGTGACTACGCCGATGCCTATCGCTCCGCAGGAACCGCCGAGTCCAACGTGCCTCGGGAACCGTCCGGGCTTGGGACCGCTTCAACTACCGCCACTGAGTCTGCCGATGATGACGCGTTCAGGTGGCTGATGATGACTGAGCGTGGGCGAATCGACGAACTGACCCGCCTTGTCGGACGCGTTCGTGACGCAGTCGCGCGGGGTAGCCGTGCCGAGGTTGAGCCCATCTATGAGACCTTGGTTCGTTTGGCGTCGACATTGCCACTCAAATACCGGGCTGGCGAGCTGGCAGCCGGGGCCACTCGCGTCGGAGCCAACGGCACTCGCCTCGCCGAGTTGTACTTGGATCGCTGCTACAAGCTCTGCAGCGAGCAATACGAGGGGCTGGCGGATATCGATCGAGCGATCGCTGAGCTGGAGGATGGTCGCTAGTTGACGATTGGCCTTCGTGCTGCGACGCGCCGGTAGATCGCGGGGTCTGGGGGTGTCCCATTCGCGCCGAGGCAGACAGGGAAGACTGCGCGCAAGGTTGACTCGACGGCATCGACAATCGAGGGTCCAGACGACCGTACGAGCGCGTTCCAATCGGCATGCCACACGGCTGGCGAAAGTTCACCGAGTGCATCGACGTTTCGTGCAATCGCCAGATCGTCCGTTCCAGCACTCACGCTGCCAGCGAGAATCACGTTGGCGCGCGCGTCGGAGATGTCTGAAAGCGACAATGTCGATCCCTTCGGGAGGGGCGCGCTTACCCCGCCAGCTGCATTGATCAATTCGTCAGTTCGACGGTCGTCGCACACGCGCCATGCGTCGGCGTCATGAATGAGGGCCAGCGTCGTTGGCTGAGCCGTTCCTGGCATCCGCACGAGGTACCTCGCCACGTGCATCCGCAACGCGAGAAGTCGTGCAGATCGCTGCTTGAACACCGTCAACGATCGTTCTTGGACGCCGAACGCCTCGCCGATTATGTTCAGCAGGTCGAGGCAGTCCACGATTGTTGGACGCCCGATCGCGATCGCGACTGGGGGACCTGGCCAAACCTTGTGCGGACCGCCGTCAAGGCACGTCGCGCAGTCCACGTCTGCCAGTACGGCGTCCGTGTGCATTGATCGAAAGTATTCAGCCCATTCGTTGTCTCCGGGCCCTGTTGGATGACCCGGTACGAACGGTGCGAGCGGGCAGCTTTGCGCTGGATCGCCCCTTGCGTCGGCCGGCCCGGCGTTGCCTATCACGCAAGAGCCGAGATCAAGCGCCACGACTAGCTCAAGCGCTGAGGGGCCGATCGCGATGAGGCGAGACGGGATGATCACTGCGCCACCAACCCGAGCCGCGATCGAAACCGGTCAACGAATTCCTCGACACAGACGTGAAGCGCGACATGGCAGTTTGGTGCCACTGGCAGCAGTCCCGCACAGTCGTCGGCGTCGCCGTCGGGGACGAGTCGCTCGACATGGAGGGAAAGGTTTGCGACGGTTGCCCCTCGTGTTTGGATACCGACCGTCTCGATGGCGAGCGCCGCAGGTTTGGTCGAGACGACTTCTGGGTGCGCCAAGACGTCGACCGCCAAGGGGTCGTGCAGCGCCGAGCCTGAGAGGCCGGCGGCCACGTCGGCGGCTATATATGGCCCGAGAAGGGCGTGGGCGGTCCGGGCGACCGGTCCGAGTGTGGCAACTGAGGACGCAAGCTTCGCGTGTGTTTGGGCTGGAAAGAGCGTTTGGAGCGTGACATCAAGGCCAACCATCGTCAAGCGTGCGCCCCCCCACGGTGACGTTGCGCTCCCACGATGCCCGAACGATTCGATGACCTCCGCAAGCGCCTCAGGGTCGTTGTAAGCGTTTGCCTCGGCCGCCGGAGTGGCATTGCCAGGCACAGTCGCCGCGCCGCTCATGAGCACCAGGCGCGCAACACGGTCAGCGAATGTTCGGTCACGGCGGCAGGCGAGAGCAAGATTAGTAACCGGTCCAACGGCGATGATCGCCAACGACCCCTCGTATTCGGCCGCCATCCGAACGAGAAAGGCGTCGGCCGGTTCGTCAGACGGTGCGCGATCAGACGACGGCATTGCCACCCCACCAACTCCGTCTTCGCCGTGAAAGAAGCTTGCGGTAGTGAGCCGACGCGCCAGCGGCTTGGCTGCCCCAATGGCGACGGGCACTTGAGTGGCGCGAGCCAAGGCAAGGACCCCGCGGGTGTTCTGGACGACCTGTTCCAGTCTGACGTTGCCCGCGACACATGTAACACCGACGATGTGTAACTCCGGAGACGCAAGGGCAAGCAGGATAGCCAGCGCATCGTCGATACCAGTGTCGACGTCAAGGACGACCGGTA
>CAILQO010000420.1 GCA_903836285.1 uncultured Chloroflexota bacterium | reverse complement strand
TGGCCGACCCGGACCCGCTCCCGCCCGGCGGGGGCGTCTACCTGCCGGTCACCGGGAAGGGCTCGCAGCCGTGGGGTGGCGCAGTCTGGCGCATTGGGTCGTTTCGGCGCGAGGTCCGAGGGTCGGGGCCAGGACGATTGACGGCGGGTTCAGGTGCCCGGATACTCGAGCTGCAATGCCCAATCGAGGCCCTGTTGCTGCCGAGGGGTCGGCAGGTCATCGCCTATCGAGAACCTCGATCACTGGCGCGATGTGGCGCACGAGGCTTGCCATCACCCTGCTCTGCATCGGATTGATCGGGTCGACGTCCGCGACGGTGCAGGCATCCGGGCGAGAGGTTGTGCTCGCCCGGGTACGCGGAGAGGTCGGACCCGCAGCGGCGCGGTATCTCGATCGGGTCGTGCGCGAAGCCGAGAAGCGAGGCGCCGAAGCGATTGTCGTTGAGATCGATACGCCGGGTGGCCTCGAGGTCTCAATGCGCCAGATGGTGCAACGCCTGCTTGGCGCTGAGATCCCGGTGATTACATGGGTCGGCCCGCCCGGGGCGCGGGCGGCCTCGGCGGGCACGTTCATTGTGATGGCTGCTGACGTCGCGGCGATGGCGCCCGGGACGACTATCGGGGCCGCACATCCGATCATGGTTTCGGGTGGGGCGGTAATGCCGGTCGACCCGATTCTTCTCGACAAGGTGACGAACGACGCTGCGGGGTACTTGCGGGGCCTCGCCGCCCAGCGGGGCCGCAATGCCGACTGGGCGGAGTTGGCGGTGCGCGAGAGCGCTGTACTCGGCGCCGCGGATGCATTGCGTGCTCGCGTCGTGGACATTGAGGCAGTCTCAGTGGAGGACCTGCTCGGCCAACTGGACGGGCGCCGGGTCGCCGGGCCTTGGGGAACACGGTCGCTGCAACTTCAAGGTGCGATCGTGGTGGATGTCGGCCAGACGATCGCCGAGATGGTCGTTGAGGTCGTTGGCCAACCGGCAGTTGCGTACGTGCTGTGCCTGCTTGGCCTTGTGATGATCGCGATTGAGGTCGTCGCGCCGACGGCCGGGGCGTTCGGCATCGCCGGAACCATCTGCCTTGTCGCCGGGCTTGTCGGATTTGACAGTCTGCCTGTGCGTTGGGCTGGCGTCGCCCTGCTGGCCTTGGGGGTTTCCTTAGTGCTCGCGGAGCTGAAGGCGGGCGGTCACGGTGCATTGGGCGCGGTCGGCGTTGTGTCCGTCGCGGTCGGGAGCTGGTGGGTGTTCCCAGACTCAGGGCCGACGGTGGCAGGCCGGAGCCTTCGGCCACCGCTCTGGATCATGGGGTCCATAGTGGGCCTGCTGGCGTCGGTGAGCGCGGTGGTGATCTTGCTCGGTGCGGCAGCGACGCGTCGGCGGGTTATGCCGCTCGTTCCCGCATCGAATGAGGAGGGCGTTGCCGAGACGGATCTCTCGCCCGCGGGAACCGTGCACCTGCGCGGGGAGTCGTGGAGCGGTCGGTCGACTGCGGGTACGATCCCCAAAGGCGCGTCAATCCGAGTTTCGGGGAGAGACGGGCTGACGATCCTCGTCGCACCGTCGGGCGGCGCATCACGCGACGCATGGTCGGCGATAGGCGGCACCCGCGCGCGGGGAGAGGGGTAGGCACGTGGCCACCTGGATCGTGATCCTGGTCATCGTCGTCCTGGTGATCTCTGGGATCCGGGTCGTCCCGGAGTACAACCGCATCGTTGTGTTCCGCCTTGGCAAGTGCGTTGGCGCGCGCGGTCCTGGTGTCCAGGTCGTGCTGCCGTTCATCGAACGCGGCGTGTACGTCGACCTACGCGAGGGGTTCCTGCAGATCCCGTCGCAGAAGTGCATCACGCGGGACAACGCGTCGATTGACGTCGACTTCCTGATCTACTCGAAGGTCATCGACCCGGCAATGGCGGTCGTGCAGGTCGTGAACCGGGAGGGTGCGACGCAGGGGATCGCGACGACAGTGGTGCGGGCCGTTCTCGGCGACCTGACGCTTGACGACGTCCTCTCGAAGCGCGAGTCGATCAACATCCAGTTGCGGCAGGAACTCGACGCGGTGACAGAACGCTGGGGAATGAAAGTCACCAATGTCGAGATCCGGGAGATCGTGCCGCCCCCGATGGTGCAGGAGGCGATGAACCGGCAGATGTCGGCCGAGCGTGACCGCCGTGCCAAGGTGACCGAGGCCGAAGGGCGGAAGCAGTCGGTCGTGCTGGTAGCGGAAGGTGAGCGTCAATCACGCGTGTTGCGTGCGGAAGGCGAGCGCGAGTCGATCCGATTGCAGGCGGAGGGGACCGCCAATGCCCTGACTCTCGTCTCCGAGTCGGCCGCGACGATTGACGCGCGCACCATGGCATTGCAGCAGTTCGAGGCACTGAAGGCGCTTGGAGCAAGCCCAACCACGCGAGTTGTCCTGCCGGTCGACTTGCTGCCGATGGCGAAGCACATCGGCGAGTATGCCGAGCTCGCGTTGGCGGCTTCGCAAGGCCAGTCGGTAACCGCGACGACTGTCGTCAGCACTGGCCGATCGACGACACCCTCACCGGTGGCCGACACCCCGCCGCCAGCGGAGGCGCCGAACGCTGGGTCAAGCGAAACGGGGCCGGAGTCAGCGACCTAGCGAGTACCGACGCCACTGCCAAAGAACGGCAGAAGCATCACCAACGCAACCACCACCGAAACGGCGATCCACGCGTACTCGCGGCGGGATCGTCTGGGGCGGGAAGATACTGGCGTCACCGGTCCGGTCCGTCCCCGGGTGGTGCGACCCTTGCTCTTGCGGTCGGGGCTGGGCGACCGCTGGCCCGGTTGCATGAACATCTTCCTCGTAGAACGGTTGAGTCCTGACGAGGGTCCGCGACCGCATTTCGGGACCGCCACCATCGGCGATACCCGCCCGCGGCATACTGGAGAAAGAGGTCGTTCGCGCGCCCTCATCGCCGGGCCATGTGCGTCCGGGCGAACGATACGCATGCTCCCATCTTTATCTGGGCGTGCAGAAGGACTGATCGACCAATGCGCATCGGAATCAACGGCTTCGGCCGAATTGGCAGGTTGGCGTTCCGGGCAATCCTCGCCCGACATCCAGAACTCGAAATCGTTGCGATCAACGACCTCGTGGATACGGCCACCAACGCGCACCTGCTTCGCCACGACAGCAACTACGGCAACTTTCCCGGCACCGTTGTCGTTGATGGCGACGGCCTTGTCGTGAACGGCAAGCACGTGGCCATCACTGCGGAACGTGACTGGTCCAAGCTGGATTGGGGTGGGCGCGGGATCGACCTCGTCATCGAGGCGACGGGCGTCGGCACAAACCGCCCGGATGCCGACAAGCACATCCAGGCGGGTGCCAAGAAGGTAATCATCTCGGCTCCGGCGAAGGGCGAGGACATCACCATCGTCCTCGGCGTGAACCAGGAGAAGTACGACCCTGCCCACCACCACGTCATCTCGAACGCAAGTTGCACGACGAATGGCCTGGCTCCAGTCGTCAAGGTCATCCTCGACCACTTCGGCATCGTGAAGGGCATGATGACCACGGTCCACGCGTACACCAACTCACAGCGCATCCTTGACCTGGCGGCGAAGGACCTGCGCGAAGCCCGTGGCGGCGCCATGAACATCGTGCCGACCTCGACCGGTGCGGCGCGCGCCGTGTCCCTGGTCATCCCGGAGGTCAAGGGCATCGTCGATGGGCTTGCCTACCGTGTGCCTACGCCGACGGTGTCCATCGTGGAGTTCGTCGCGCTCACGAAGCACGACACCTCGGCAGCTGACGTGAACGCCGCCCTGCGGGCGGCGGCGGCCTCCGGCCCGTTGCACGGCATCCTGGACGTGACTGACGAACCGCTCGTCTCGATGGACCTCAAGGGGAACACCCACTCATCCATCGTGGACTCGCTGGTCACGATGGTGGTCGGCGGCAACATGGTGAAGGTCGCGTCCTGGTACGACAACGAGTGGGGCTACGCGAGCAGAATTTCTGACCTCGCATCGCTGGTCGCATCGAAGGCGTAGGCGCACGCCCGCACCTTGTACCCGGGAACGAACATCCCCGACCCCCCATTCCCATAGGAGGGGGGTGCCTCGTGTCCACGGAGGACGGCGATGGCCGCACTGTCCAAGCAGACGATTCGCGATCTTGACGTCCGCGGGCGACAGGTACTTGTGCGTGTCGACTTCAACGTTCCCATGAAGGCCGGGTCGATCGCCGACGATACCCGGATCCGCGCGGCCGTCCCGACGATCGAGGCGCTTCGTCACGCGGGAGCGCGAGTGGTCTTGATGAGCCACCTTGGTCGGCCCGACGGCAAGGTTGTGGATGCGCTGCGCCTTGCACCGATTGCCGCGCACCTGGCCGACCTCATCGGCGTGCCGGTCGCCGCCGTGCCCGACTGCATTGGTTCAGCTGCACGGGCGGCGGTCAAGGGCCTTCACGACGGCGACGTGTGCCTGCTCGAGAACGTGCGGTTTCACGCCGGCGAGGAGGCGAATGAACCCGGCTTTGTTGCCGAACTCGCCGCCCTCGGCGACGTGTTCGTCAACGATGCCTTTGGCACCGCCCATCGGGCGCACGCCTCCACTGAGGGGGTGGGCCATCTGCTGCCCGCCGTCGCCGGGCTGCTGATGGAGCGCGAAATCGGGATCATGGGCACGGCACTTGCGGACCCGGCACGACCGTTCGTGGCGGTCGTCGGGGGCAAGAAGGTATCGGACAAGATTGGCGTTCTGCGCAACCTGATCGGGCGCGCCGATCACATCCTGATCGGTGGGGCGATGGCAAACACCTTCCTGCAGGCGCAGGGGCACGCGATGGGCGCTTCATATGTCGAGGGGTCTGCCGTGTCCACGGCGGCCGAGATCCTTGACGCGGCGTCGCAAGCCGGCACGCGCCTCGAACTGCCGTCCGATCTCGTCATCGCGCCGCGCCTTGAGGTGGATGCCCCGGCGATGATTGTCGGAGTGGACGCCATCCCGGCCGACCAGATGGCCCTCGACATCGGTCCGGACTCGGTCAGCCGCTACGGGGCGGTGTTGCGGGAGGCGGGCACGGTCATCTGGAACGGGCCAATGGGGGTGTTTGAGGTCGCGCCATTCGCGGCGGGCACGACCGGCATCGCCCGTGCCGTGGCCGAGTGCGCGGGGACGACCATCGTCGGTGGCGGCGATTCGGTAGCGGCGCTCGAGGCGACTGGCCTCGCCGACCGCATCACGCACGTGTCGACCGGTGGTGGGGCCTCCCTTGAATTCCTCGAGGGGAAGGTATTGCCCGGTGTCGCCGTCCTTCGCGACCGCCACTGAGCTTCTCTGCGAGACCGATCCAGCAAGGGGAGTGCGATGACGACGACGCGACGGCCCATCGTTGCCGGCAACTGGAAGATGAACACGACGGTCCCCGAGGCGACCGTCCTCGCCGCTGCGGTACGCAAGGCGGTCGATGGCGTGCACGGCGTTGAGGTGGTCGTGTGCCCGCCTGCGGTATCGCTGGTGCCGGTGCATGCCGTGCTCGACGGTAGTGATGTCGGCCTCGGCGCGCAGGACGCCTACTTCGAGGCGACAGGCGCGCACACGGGCGAGGTCTCGGTTGAGATGCTCGCGAGTGCTGGGGCGACCTACGTGATTGCCGGGCACTCAGAGCGCCGGGCGCGCTTCGGCGATACCGACGACTGGGTTTCGCGGAAGGTGCGGGCGATCCTGTCCGGCCGACTCGTGCCGATCATGTGCGTCGGCGAGACCCTCGATGAGCACGATGCCGGGCAGACCGACGCGGTGGTCACGCGTCAGGTCCGCGCTGGCATGGCGGGTATCGGGGCACACGAAGCGTTGGGCGTCGTCGTGGCGTACGAGCCGGTGTGGGCGATCGGAACCGGCCGGCCGGCGACGCCTGAGGGTGCGAACGAGACGTGCGGGACCATCCGCGCCGTGGTCGCCGACTTGTTTGGGGCGGCCGTTGCGGAGGCAATCAGGATCCAATATGGCGGGAGCGTGACGCCGGCGAATGCAACGTCGCTCTTTGCCCAACCGCACATCGATGGCGCGCTCGTTGGGGGCGCGTCGTTGGTCGCTGCGAACTTTGGGGCAGTGGTGTCGGCAGCGGCGGCTCGCCACGGCTAACCGACCTGAGTCGGTACGTATACTCGGGGTGCCGGTGCTTCATACGCCGTGCGCCCTGGGGCGACCATGCAGACGCTTTTCTACGTGATCCAGATCGTGCTCGCCATCACCCTGATTGGGGTGATCCTCCTGCAAGTCAAGAATGCGGGCCTCGGCAGCTCGTTCGGCGGGAGCGACGCCTCGATCTACACGACGCGACGCGGGCTTGACCGCGTGCTCTACCAGTTCACGATCGTGCTTGCGGTCGTCTTCGTGGTGACGTCGATGATCGTGCTGCGGGTGACCGGCTAGCGTGCCGCCCGCGCGACCGGCGGCCGGTCGCCGGCTGCTTACGCAGCTGGCCATCGCGCTCTCCGGAATTGTGATCGTCGGCGCGTTGCTCGGGAGCTTCGCGCAGACGGCCGAGATCACCGAGGCGCCTGATACGGGCGGTGCGTACGTCGAGGGGCTTGCCGGTTTCCCGCAGGCGATCAATCCGGTCCTCGCGAGTGACGATGCATCCAACACTCTGGTTGCGTTGCTATTCGACGGCCTGACGCGCACTGATGGCCAAGGGCAGGTGGTGCCGGGCCTGGCTTCCTCATGGGACGTCACGCCAGACGGACGATCCTTCACCTTCCATTTGCGCGCGGGTGCAAGGTGGCACGACGGCACGCCTGTCACCGCCGAGGACGCGGTCTACACCTACGGGATCCTGCGTGACCCGGCGTACCAGGGTCCGTACGGCGCCCAGTGGCGCGACGTGAACGTCGAGAAGGTGGATGACCGCACCGTCCGGCTTTCGCTGCCGAAGGACGCATTCGCGCCGTTCCTGGAGTACACGACTGTTGGCTTGCTGCCGTCCCACATCCTTGGGACGGTCGGTGCACGAGACTTGGCGGCACACCGTTTCAACATCAAGCCGGTTGGGAGCGGACCCTATCTCCTGAA
The DNA here is from genome assembly GCA_903836285.1 of uncultured Chloroflexota bacterium. Taxonomy (GTDB): domain Bacteria; phylum Chloroflexota; class UBA11872; order UBA12225; family UBA12225; genus CAILQO01. The sequence continues at coordinate 6,819 of CAILQO010000420.1, read as the reverse complement.
GGAACTGTCTCCGGACCGGATCACGCTTGAGGCGTTCGGTGACCATCTCCCCGCGCCATTCCTCGGCCGGATCATCTTCCGGATTTACCCGAACTACAAGACAATCCTTACCGCTCTTGAGCGAGACGAGGTCGAGGGCGCGCCGCTCGTCGAACCGGGTGACGTGGAGCGGGTATCCGGCTTGCGCGATGTTCGCATCTATGACTCCCCGGGCAACACGGTCACGATGCTGTTCATGAACGTGTCCCATCCGGTGCTTTCCGACAAGTCCGTGCGGCTCGCGGTTGCGTCTGCCATCGATCGCCAACGACTTATGGAGGTGGCACGCGGCGGTCGCGCGCGCAAGGCGGACGGCCCGATCCTGCCCTCGTCATGGGCGTATGACGCCACCGTCAAGCGACCCGACTACGATCCCGCCCGCGCACGGCAACTCCTTGAGGAAGCCGGGTGGCGAGCCGACGGCACCGGGGGTCCGGGGCGGGCGCGGGACGGCGAACCGCTGCGATTGGTCGTCTTGACCAACGACCGGCCCGAGCGGCTTGCCGTTGCCACGGAGATCCAGAAGCAACTCGTGGCGGTTGGCATCGACATCGAGATCCAGGCGACCGGTGCAGGAGGCTTGGTCCAGGACTTCTTGCTGCCGCGCAAGTACGAGTTGGCGGTCTACAGCTGGGACTTCAATGGGTTCGATCCTGACCCCTATTCGCTCTGGCACTCGACGCAGGCGGCTCCCAATGGCCTGAACATCACGGGTTGGGGTAACCGCAAGGCAGACGAGGCACTTGAGCGTGGCCGACGGGCGACGGATCGCGCGGAACGGGTCAAGGCGTACGCCGACTTCCAGGCGGCATTCGCCGACGACATTCCCGCAATGCCCCTCTACTTGCCCACCTACGAGTACGCGATCAGCACCAAGATCCGCGGAGTGAAGACCGGAGTGGTGGCGAACCCGCCAGATCGGTTCCGCAACGTCGCCGAGTGGTATGCCAAGACCCGGCGCGAGGTGTCGGCGCGTCGGTCGTGATGGTTCCGGAGGCACTTGACCACGCGTGGATCCGGGCAGAACTCGCCGCGCGTCGAGGTGTGGTCGGCACGCCCCTGTGCTTCGAAGCGCAGGTCGGTTCGACGAGCGATCTGGCGCGCGAACTCGCGATCGCTGGTGCCCCGCATGGCACGACGGTCGTGGCCGACGAACAGGTGGCCGGTCGAGGGCGCCGCGGTGCGTCGCGATGGCAGACACCGCCCCGGGTTTCCATCGCGCTGTCGACCGTCCTTCGTCCGCCGGGCATTGACCCGTCGTCCCTCGGTCGACTTGGGTTGTGCATCGCAATCGCGACTGCCGAGGCAATCGAGGGGTCGACTGGCGCGCACGTGATGGTCAAGTGGCCGAACGACCTTGTCGTGGAGGCGCGGGGTGACCTGGTCGGCACGATCCTGAAACTTGGGGGGATCCTAGTGGAACCGGCGATCCTCGCCGTAGTCCCTCCGCGGGTGGGACATGTGGTGGTGGGCATCGGCGTCAATGCCAACCTCGCGGCGGCGTCGATGGCGCCGACTGACGCGGACGCGTTGGCTCCGGTCGCGCTTGTCGACATCGTCGGCCACGCCGTCTCGCGTGAACGGTTGGTGGTCGAGATCCTGGAAGCGGTCGGAGGCGCATCAGACGGGTGGTCGGACGCAACGTGGCCGTCGTGGCGGGCTCGCTACGAGGCCCGCATGGTCTGGCGGGGCGTCGAGGTGATCGCCGAAGGCGAGGCGTCCGGGAGCGATCGCCACCACGGTCGGCTCATGGGTATTGATCCGTCGGGCGCGCTGGTGATCGTCGGCGACGACGGAACCGCCTCGCGCGTCATGACTGGACGCTTGCGTGCCAACTTACGGACCCAGAGCGCTGGCCGAGGCGTAAGCCGGGTCTGAATCAAACCTGCCGCCAGCTACTCCGGGTCCAGGTCGCGTCGCGGAGCTGGTGGGTAGCGGTCGGCGGTGAGTTGCGTGATCAGTTCGGACGCCGCGGTGCGGGTCAGGCCGTCGGTCACAACCGAGCGACCGAGCGAACGTGAGAGGCGAGCGATTGCGTCGAGCTGCGCCGCCGTGGCCGGAAGGCCGGCGCTTGCGGCCGATACCGCGCCGGATGGACGCGCAGCGGTTGGGCGCGGGGTGACAACGCCATCGGGTTGCGCCGTCGTTCGCGTTCGCGTTGTCCGGGCAACTGGGCGGGTGCCGTCGGCAGCGCCTGACGGTTCGGGTGCGGATGCTCGCTCCGGTGCCGGAGTGCGGTCGTTGCCGGAGTGGGCGATAGTGGCATCGTCGTGCACGATCGGGGCGGTTTCGCGTGGAGTGACTGGCGCTGTCGGCTGCGTGCCATCGGTCGGAATGCTTGAGCGCATCGTGATGCTGGGCAGTGGCATGGGTCGGCTCGCCGGCGAGCGCGGCGGGGCTGGGATGGGGGTCGTCTCCGAAGGGGCGTCGGCGTGTTCCTCGATGACAGGCATGGCAACGTTGGTGGCGTCGGCGAGGGCGCGAGACTTCGCGCGCGTCTCCGCAAGGCGAACCAGAGCATTCGACGACTGACGGGGTGAGTTTTCCGGGTCGGCGTCCCCGAGGCCGGTGAACGTCCCACGCGATGTTGTGACTTCGGCATGGCAGATGGCTGCGAAGCCGTTCGCCGGCGAGGGTGCCTGCAGGAGCGTCGTGCGGATCGCACTGAGGCCATCGCGGTGGGCGGCGTCGAGCAGCCCCGCGTACATCACGAAGTCGCGCCCTTGGCGGGTGATGATGAACTCACGTTGCATCGTGAACGCTCCTCGCTCAAGTATAGAACGAATGTTCGTAAAACGCGGAGCGGCAACCCGAAGTTGCGCTCGCCCCAAGCGGGTGCAGTTTCTGCACTAGGCAGGACTGTCACGGTGAGTGGTGACGGACTTGCACGGGTGCGACGCGTGTGGCATGGTATCGACGGTAACAATGCGTGATCATCCACGCGAACGGCCCCCGGTCGGTGCCCGCACCGTGCTTGCACGAGCGGTATGCTCAAGTCGGTTGGCCCGTTGCCATGTTTCGGTCCGCCAAAGTGAAGGAGACACCTACGTGGTCAAGTCTGGCGAGAAAACTGTCCCTACCCCGTCGCCGCTCAGCCCCCGCGAGCGTCAGTTGCTGTCGGCGCTCTCCGAAGGCTCCACCCGCACCGAACTGGCAGTGGAGTGGGGGATCAGTGTTGGGACGATCCACAACCACATCCGCGTAATCCATGCCAAGCTCGCCGCGCGCACCACCGAGCAGGCGCTCGCGAGCGCCATTCGCAAGGGCTGGCTGTAGTACTCCCTTCGGAGTTCCGGGCCGACCGGGCGAGCATGCCTTGCGCATGGCGAACCGGTCGGCGAGCTTCGCCGCGGGCGATGTCGTTCGTTACACCTGTGTAACCGCTGGTCGCCCGAATGCTGTCCAGTCGCATAAGCGGTGCGAGCTTTCGGTCACGCGTAAGCGCCGCGCCCTTGCCGGGGCAGTAACGCGGCGATGCGATGCATCACCTCATCGGCAATACGTTGATGATCGCGCTCCGCGGTTCCATCGCTTCCTAGTATTGCACGTGGATCGAATGGTTCACCGGCCCGTACCGCGACCTGCGGTCGGGGATGCTTGAAGATGCGGTGCGTGCCTTCAATGGCCACTGGCCAGATAAGCGACCTGCCGCGCGCGGCCAGCAACGAGATCCCCGGTTGCGCCGGAAGCAGACCATTTCCCTTGTTCCGGTGCCCCTCCGGAAAAATCGTGAGCATTTGTTGAGCCGCGAGAACCCCGAGCGCGTCGCGGATGGCGCCTCGGTCCGCTTCACCGCGGCGCAGGTAGATCGTCCCGAATCGCGCGCCGACCCAGCCGAGGATTGGCCAGCGCTCCACCTCCGACTTGCTGATGAAGATCGGTGCCCGAGGCATGACGCAACCGAGCAGGGGGATGTCGTAGTACGCCACGTGACTCGCGGCCAAGATCAATGGACCTTGCGCCTTGCCCGGGCACCGTCCTGTGCCCTCGACCACGAGGGATGTCGTGGCGTGCAATATCGCCCTGACGACGACTTGCGAGAACCGGAAGAAGCGATCGTCATCGGCGAAGCCACGGGGTGCCGCGACAATCGTTCCTGGACGGGTCTCGCGCGCGGCGACATCGCGGGCGTGCTCGGCGGTCATGTGCTCCCTCCGCGGCCGGGCTGGGCGAGGCGGGCGGCGAGGGCCACAAGGGCGGTGGCCACCTCCTCCTCAACGGTCAGGTTGTCCGTCTCGATCACGATCGCGTCGAGCGCCGCGCGTGACGGGGCCGTTGCGCGCTTGCTGTCCCGCTCGTCCCGGTCAACGATGCTGGTGTGGATGGCATCCCGGTCTGCAGCAACCCCGCGGGCATGGAGTTCAGTGACGCGTCGATTGGCGCGGGTGGTGGAGGTGGCGGTGACCCATATCTTCAGGTCGGCGTTCGGCAGGACGACGGTGCCGATGTCTCGGCCCACCATTACCACCCTTCCGGTCTCGGCGAGGCGGCGAAGCTGGCGGGTCACCGCGGCGCGCACGCCCGGTAGAGCCGACGGGCGCGAGACGGCGGCATCGACTTCTGGCGAGCGGAGGGCCCACGTGATGTCCCGACCGTCCAACGTCGCCGTGAACTGGCGGCCATCCAGCTCGACCGGGGGCTTGATGGTGAGGAGAAGGGCGGCGGCGCGTGGCGCGAGTACCCTGTCGTCGTCCAGATCGATCCCAGACTCGAGCGCGTCCCAAGTGACCGCGCGGTAGGCGATCCCGCTATCAATGTACGTCGCCCCAGTCGCCGCTGACAGCGCCGCTCCAAGGGCCGACTTGCCGGCGCCGGCTGGACCGTCGATCGCCACGGCGAACGAAACGCCGGCAGGAATGATGGGCGGGGCGAGCAAGCGCGGTCTTGTCATCGCTGGCCCCGCGATGCATCGCGCCGCGCCGCCGTTCGCGGTCCCGCGTCCGTCAGGGCGCCTGAGGCGGGCGCCCCGGCGCGTCGCACGCCCCGTAGGACTCGGGCCGGTGGCTTGGTCGCGACATGGCGGGAAATCATCTCGACTTCGTGCGCGGCCAATTCCCTCCACTCGCCGGGAGCGAGCTTGCCGAGGCTGATCCCGCCAACCCGAACCCGGACGAGCTCGACGACGTCGAGACCCACCGTCTCGCACATCCTCCGGATCTGTCTGTTGCGCCCCTCGTGCAGGACGATGCGAAGGCGCGCGCGCTGACGGGTCGAAGTAACCAGGTCTACCCGTGCGCCGGTCGTGCGATCGTCCGGGCCAATCGCCATCGGCGCGCGCATCGTCGCGAGCACGTCGGGCGCGACGACTCCGGTGACGTCCACGACGTACTCCTTCTGGCATCCGTACCGAGGGTGGGAGGCTCGCTGCGCCCACTCGCCGTCGGTCGTGAGCAGGATCAACCCCTCGGATGCGACATCGAGTCGCCCCACCGGGAAGAGTCCGGGGACCGGCGGCACGAGCTGCATCACGGTTGGACGACCATCCGGATCGTCAGCCGTTGTGACGTACCCGGGAGGCTTGTTGAGCATCAGATAGCGCGGGGCGACGGCGCGAGCGATTGGGCGTCCGTCTACGGCGATCCTGTGGCGCAAGGGGTCAGCGCGGGTGCCAAGTTCCTGGACGGTCACCCCGTCAACCGAGACCCGCCCGTCGATGATGAGCCGCTCAGCCTCGCGGCGTGACGCCACCCCGGCACGCGCGAGGACCAGTTGAAGCCGCGGTGCGTCGGATGCATTGCGTGCCGTCGCCGTGGTGGTGCCACTCGGAGACGTCGGACTTGCCGTGGGACCGAGGGTCTTCGCTGAAGACCAGGGACTTGATCGTCACCGGTACGGTCAGCGAGGGCATGCGGATGCGGCCCAGGTCGATGTAGTCGAAACCCCACAGCGTGATGCCGTCGATCACCAGCACCTCGCATTGCACGCGCGGGTCTTCCTTCAGCAGGCTGCCCAGCGTCAGCGCGATGTCGCCGTCGGCGACCACGTACAGCGGGCGGCCCTCGGCCACGGTTTGCGGCATCGCATCGACCAGGCCCAGCGCCAGCGCGCTCAGCCTGCGAAAGGCCGGGGCACCGCTCCAGCGCAGCGACACGGCGACGTCCTGCGCGCCTTCGCTCAGGTCGTGTCGCTTGAAGGCCCGTCGCAGCGCGCCGGCCACCTCGGCGCGGTCTATCGTCTCGCCCAGCGTCAGGCCCAGGGGCACGACCTGCAGGTTGCGGCGCGGCAGCAGGCGCACCGGTGCCGAGATGTAGGTGGTGTTGCCGCTGAGCTGGACGCTGTATTCCGAGGCGCCGAGCACGGTGGCGCGGATGCACTCGCCCGCCGGCAGCAGCGGCCAGGGCAGCGCGCCGGCGTCGATCCGTGCGCGCAGCGCCCGACCGAAACGCTTGCCGAGATCGCCGAAGTCCCGGGGTTCGCGGTCGTAGACGTACTCACCCACCCCGCCGGAGAACATCATCCCGGCGATCCCTTGCAGATCCTCGATCGGGTCGGTCAGCAGCAGCTCCCGCAGGTCCTCGGCGGTGAAGCGTCGGGTGAGCACCCGCACCAGCGCGTCGGCCATGCCGGCAGCCACCCGGTCGAGTTGCGCATCCGTCACCACAGTGCCGATCTGCCAGTCGAACCCCGCGCGCCGTGCGTGTGCCTGACCGGCCGGGTCCAGACGCGTGATCCGGCCGGTGTCGTCGACGACGAGCAGCCTTCCGCCGGTGTGCACCGCGGCGGTGGCGACCAGTTCACCCTTGTCGACCAGGCCGAGCTTGGTCGTGCCGCCGCCGATGT
>CAILQO010000419.1 GCA_903836285.1 uncultured Chloroflexota bacterium | reverse complement strand
TTGCTGGTCCGCTGCTGGTCCGCCACGGTGCGCGACGGCGCCTTCACTGTCACGATGAGGCACCCCCTCCCCCTCCCCCTCCCCCGTTGCGACGGGAGATGGGGGATTTGGAACCGACACCCGGGCCCCTAGGTCTCACCGGACCTCGTGCAGCACCGAATAGGCCCAGTCGAGGCGCTCCGAAAACCCCTGGCGACGATCGTGCGCATCTTCGCTGACCACGAAGCAGGCACCAATCGATCCAGAACGCGTCGACGCGAAACCGATGCCGGTCAGCTTCTGGGTCGGCGTTGGTCGATGGCATCCGTTCCTCCAGTGGGCGGTTGCCGCTTGGCGCGGCCAGCATAGCGAGCTAGGTGCATCCGGCACGCGCCGCTGGGGGTCGCCCCCACCACGGCCCAATCCCGCAGCGAAGCGCCCAGTGGGAGAGGGGGGACGGTCGCCGCACGGTACCTTTTCCATCCGCCGATTCCGGTGCCCAGGAGAAGGAGACGTACATGATTGCGAGTACCGCGCCCGACTTTCGCGCCATCGCCGCGCAGATCGCCCCGCATCCCGACGAGCTGCGATGGCAGGCCATCCCGTGGGAGGTCGATATCTGGGAGGCGCGCCGCCGCGCAACCGAGGCCGGCAAGCCGGTATTCCTCTGGGCGATGAACGGGAACCCTCTCGGTTGCACCTGAAACAACGGTGTCGCCGCCCGTGGGCAGGCATTCAGCGACCCTGAGGTCATCGCGATCCTCACCCAGCGGTTCATCCCCGTCGCCGAGAACTGCTCCCCGTTGCAGTCGCAACCCGATGCCAAGGGTGCGTTCTTCCGGCTTGTTGCCGAACAGGGGCACTACGGTGGGCGCACCTTCCCCACGCCGACGCGACAGGGCCTCTACGCCTTCACGGCGGACGGCGTCTCGCTTGGGGCCATGAACACCCGCGAGGCGGGGCCGCTCCTGGCGATGCTACGGCGTGCACTTGAGCGGTTCGAGGGCTTGGGGTCATCGGGCGGCGCGCCGACGGCGTACGACGCGTGGCGTCCCGACCGCTACCCGCACGGTGGACTGGTGGTGCGCGCGATTGCCCGTGACCTGCCCCGGGAGGTCGACACCCGCCCGGACGACTGGCGCAAGGTGGCGTGGAACCTCGACTACGCGTGGTTTGACGCCGCCGAGGCGTCGTCGCTCATCCCGTCGAGTCCGGTGACGGGCGGAACCGCGAACGCCGCCCCGGCGATGGCGTGGCGCCTGGCGCGCTTCCACTTGCGCGACTTCGTGCGGGGCGAACCGGCGCCATGGCCCGCCGAGGCGGTGCAAGGGGCATCGCTCCGTTCCACGGTGACGGCGGTGACCGGGACCACGGTAACGTTGGCCCTCGCCGGGCGCGCGACGATGGCGTGGGACTTCCGGTGGGTGCGCCCGAACGATGGGGCCGAAGTGGTGTCGCCGTGCCGGTACGACGCCGACCTGAGCGGCGAGGCAACCTGGGACCGAATCGCGGGGCGCTTCGTGGCCTTCACCCTCGTGGCGTGGGGTCCGCGCTACGGGGCGCACCGCTACACCAACCGTGCCGACGACCTCGGGCCGGCCCCGATGGCGGTGGCGTTCGAGCTGGCCGGCGATGCCCCGCGCGACCGCACGCCACCGCACGTCGTGCTGCATCACGAGTACTTCGAGTCGACCGGGGGGATGGCGTGAGTGGCGCGCCATCGCTCCCGCGCGTGCTGCGCGTCGTCCTGGTGCGTCACGCCGACGCGGGCACACCGGCCCCGGGGTCGCGTGACGACGTGCGGGGGTTGACGCCGGACGGCGAGTCCGCCGCGCGTCGGCTTGCGCAGTTCGGGATCTTCGACCGGGCGACAGGCTTCTTCGCCGGGCCGGAGGCACGCATGGCCGCCACCATTGCGCCGGTCGCCGCCGCACGTGGGTGCGCCGTCGTCGTGATGCCCGCCCTCGCGGAAGGCGCCGCGGGTGGGTGGCTGCCCTCCGATGCCTTCGCCGAAACCATTCGCCGCTATTTCACCGAGGCGTCAGTCACGGCAATGCCGGGTTGGGAGTCCCGGGACGCGGTCGCGTGGCGCGTCGGCGCGCAGGTCGACGCCCTCCGCGGTGCCTGTCCGCCGGACGTGAACCCGGACCGGGTCGTGCCGGGCGTCGCGGTGGTGGCGACGGGTGGGCGGGCCGCCATCACCTTCCTCGCCGCCCGCCTCGGATGGGCGGCGGACGAGGCCCACGCGGCGTGGTCACGCCTGCGCCTCCCGGACCTGTCAGTGATCGACCTGCCGGCCGACGGCACGCCCCATCTGGTGATCCCGTTCGGCACGCTCCGCGTGTAGGCGCGCCAGTCGGCAACCGCTCCCTCTCCCGCGCCCGATGCATGACGCGGGCGTCTGCAGTGTGGCAGGTGGCACGTCCTCCCCTCTCCCGTCGCAACGGGGGAGGGGCAGGGGTAG
>CAILQO010000418.1 GCA_903836285.1 uncultured Chloroflexota bacterium | reverse complement strand
GTCTGTGCCTACGCTGCTCTTTGCAGGGAAGCTTGACTACCGGCCGAACGTTGACGCTGCGGAGTGGCTCACGAGGAGCATCCTTCCCGCGGTGCGGGCGGTCGTGCCGGATGTGCGCCTTGTGCTCGCGGGTCGGGATCCCGCGCCAGCTGTCCGCGCGCTTGCTTCACCTGAGGTCGAGGTGACGGGCTACCTGACGGAGTCCGAGATGCACGCGCGTCTGGCGTCGGCTTGGGTGGCGGTGGTTCCGGTCCGCATGGGAAGTGGCACTCGCTTCAAGGTTCTCGAGGCGATGGCGGCGGGCGTGCCGGTCGTCGCGACGACGTTTGGCGCCGCGGGCTCCGGTATCGTCGACGGGGTCCACGGAAGGCTTGCCGACGATGCCGGGTCGTTCGCTGGGGCGGTTATCGACCTCCTTGGCGATCGGCCGGCGCGCGAACGTGTTGCAGCCGAGGCTCGGGCCCTTGCGGCGGTGCGTCACGACTGGGGGACGATTGTCCCCCGCCTCGTGGACGCGTATATGCGTGCCCTCACGTCGGTGGCGACCGTGCCGTCCGTGATCGCCACGGTACGCAACGAGGCGTCGACGGTCACTGACCTGGTTGGAGGTGTCGCGACCCAAACTCTGGTGCCTGGGTCACTGATCCTGGTTGACGGCGGTTCCACCGACGCCACTGTGGCATTGGCGAGGGAAGCATCGATTGAAGCGGCGTTCCCGGTTGACATCCACGTTGAGCCGGGGACGAATATCGCCGCCGGTCGCAACGTCGCTGTGGAACGGTCCGGGGCGCAGGTCCTTGCCGCCATCGATGCGGGGACGGTCTTGCATCCGGAGTGGCTGGCCCAGCTTGTGGGGGCCCTTGAGCGTTCGCCCGACGTCGATGTGGCAAGCGGGTTCTTCGTCGGCGCGCCGAGGTCGCCTTGGGAGCGGGCGCTCTCGGCGACAACATTGCCAGCAGTCGAGGATATCGACCCTGTACGATTTCAGCCATCGAGCCGTTCGGTGGCCTTCCGTCGAGCTGCGTTTGAAAAGGTGAAGGGGTACCCTGCCTGGTTGGACTACGGCGAGGACCTCGTCCTCGACATGGCGTTGCGTCGTGCCGGAGCAGGTTTTCGATTTGTTCCTCGGGCGGTCGTCCGGTTCCGTCCGCGGTCGACGGTGCAGGCGTTCTTTGTCCAGTACTACCGCTACGCGCGCGGTGATGGGAAGGCGGGTCTCTTCGCCCGCCGGCACGCGATCCGCTACGGCGCGTACGTTTGCGGGCTGCTCCTTCTCGTCGCCATCAAACGCGATTGGCTACGTCGCACCTCGGCGGGATTGTTGGCGATCGGCGCCGTTGGCTACCTGAACCGGCCCGTGGCACGGCTGCTCTCACACTCGCAGTCGACCTCGGAAGCGGTGACCGCCCTGCCTTGGGTGCCCGTGGTGCGGGTCGTGGGTGACGTTGCCAAGATGCTCGGGTATCCGGTCGGCTTCTGGTGGCGATGGTCGCGCGGGGAGCTTCCGCATGACCGTCGGCTCGGTGTCTCGCCATGACGCGTCCGGACCAGCCGGGGCTCTCAGTCGTGATCGTGACTTACCACGTGCCCTCCCTGCTACGTCGTTGCCTCGACGCGCTCAGGCGCGCTGACGCTCCGTTCGGCCTCGAGACCATCGTCGTTGACGCGGGTACAGATGGCAACGGCGCCGACCTGAGGCGCACCGATCCGGGAGTCATCGTCATCGAGGCCCCAGAGAACCCCGGCTTCGGCGCCGCTTGCAACCTTGGCGCACGTCGCGCGACCGGTCAACGGATCCTGTTCCTCAACCCGGACACGGAGGTGCCGCCAGACGGTTTGGTGCTCGCCGTTGCGGCACTCGATGCCGACCCGGGAGTCGGAATCGTCGGGCCAAAGCTCGTTCGCGCCGACGGTTCACTCGACCTGTCGGCGCGCCGGTCGTTCCCGACCCCGGCGAATGCCCTCTACCACTTCCTGCGCCTGCCGAAGCTCGTCCCAGGGAACCGGCGCTTTGGTGCGTACAACCTCACCTACATCAACCCGGACGTAGAAGGTGATGTGGACGCCGTCGCAGGGTCCTTCATGCTCGTCCGGCGTGAAGCCCTCGACGCTGCCGGCCTCTTCGACGAGACGTACTGGATGTACGGGGAGGACCTCGACCTGTGCCTGCGGGTGCGCGAGGCCGGGTGGCGCGCCCGATATGTCCCGTCGGTGGTCGTGGCCCACCTGAAGGGGCAGAGCAGCCGCCGCCGACCGCTGCGCTGCACGTACGAGTTCTACCGCGCCATGATGGTGTTCCATTGGAAGCACCGCGCGCGTGATGCGTCACCCGCGGTGAACATTGCCGTCTCGGCCGGAATCGTCTGCCTTGGAGCCGTGGCCATCGTGCGCGATCGCCTGCGCCCGCCAGCACGTCGGCACGTTTCCTGAACGAGGGGCGCGTCGACTGCGCCGTGCGCGTTCTCAGGGGGATTGATTGGGCATCGAGCTTGGTGGGAGGCCCGCACCGGCGGACGGCCGTGCCCCACACGGTGTCGCCTTGGCGCCATGGGTGCGCGTCGCCCTGTCGCCCGCTTTCCTGCTGATCGTGGACCTCATCGCGATTTCGGCGGGCTTCCTCGTCGCATACATCGTGCGCTTCGTCCTGCAGTTCCCCGTCGCCGAGGAGGTCCACACCCTCCGGAGCTACGCGAGCCTCCTTGCGCTTTCGGTGCCGTTCGCATGGGCTGCGTTCGGCGCGTACGGTCTCTACCGTGCCCGGCAGCTGGTCAATGCCGTCGACCAGGCCTTCCTAATTGGGACGGCGATGCTTGTTGCCCTCGTGGCTGCGGTCGCCATAGCGTCGTTCGCGATCCGCGGGTGGCCCGACTACTCCCGGCTGCTGCTTGGCTACGTCTGGGTCGCATGCACCGGGCTGTCGTTTATCGGTCGATTCCTCTGGATACGCTGGCGCGGGTGGCTCGCCTCACGCGGGACGGGGGTACGCGTCACCCTGGTGGTCGGTGCCGGCGCCGCCGGGGTGCGCGTGTCACGCCACTTCGACCGCTTCCCCCACCTCGGCTATCGCGTGGCTGGCTTCGTTGATAGCACCCTACCGCTCGGGGGTGTCCCGGCGGGTGCAGCCATGCCGGTTATCGGCACCCTTGATCGAATCGACCATGTCCTTTCGACATACCAACCCCAGGAGCTGATCCTTGCTGACCCGACGCTCTCCAACCTCGAGTTGCTGGAGCTGGTCAACCGGTGCGAGGGGCAGCCGGTCGGCATTCGCGTGTACCCGGACCTCTTTCAGACGCTTGTGAACGATGCCTCCCTGGTGAACCTCCAGGGCCTTCCGCTCGTTTCGCTTCGCGCGAGTGAGCTGGAAGGGTGGCAGCGCACCGTCAAGCGGGCGTTCGATATCGCGTTCTCGGCAACGATCCTCACCCTCACTGCGCCGCTGATGCTTGTGCTCGCCGCGATCGTGCGCCTGGAATCGCCCGGGCCGGTCTTCTTCGCACAGGAGCGTCTCGGGCAGGACGGCAAGCGGTTTCACGCCATCAAGTTTCGGTCGATGGTCCATGACGCGGAGCGCCAGACGGGACAGTTCTGGACGGTGCCGAACGACTCGCGCCGCACGCGCGTTGGCGCGTGGATGCGTCGGCACTCGATCGACGAGTGGCCCCAGTTCATCAACGTCCTCGTGGGGGACATGAGCGTTGTTGGGCCACGCCCGGAGCGCCCGATGTTCGTGGCACAGTTCAGCGAAAGCGTGCCGGACTACCTGCGACGCCTGCGTGAACGGGCCGGCCTCACTGGTTGGGCGCAAGTGAACGGACTGCGCGGTGACGTGCCGATCGAGGAGCGAACCAAGTACGACCTGTACTACGTTGACAACTGGTCGCTCTGGCTGGACATCAAGATCATCCTCCGGACGGCCCTCCTGCTCCTTCGCGACTCGAGCGCGTACTGACGCGGCGGCGCCCAAGCACGATCCCGCTACTTTGCTATCCTCGATGCGCTGGCACTCGCCCTGCGGGACTGCCAAACGACCGATTGCCCCGCTGGCGGCGCCGTTGCATGTGACGCCGGGGGATTGACGCCTGTGGAGAGCCGGCCTGCGCCCGACCTTGACCTGACCGAGCGGCAGGCACGCATCTTGCGTGCTGTCGTCGAGCAGTACGTGCGCCATGCCGTTCCTGTCTCGTCCGAGACCCTTGTACGCGAACACGGCCTCGGTGTGAGTTCGGCCACCGTCCGCAACGAGCTTGCGGAACTTGAGGCGCGCGGCTTCATCTGCCAACCGCACACCTCTGCCGGGCGCATCCCCTCCGACCTCGGGTACCGGTACTTCGTCGAGCGCCTGATGGCGGAGCGACACCTGTCTCGCGCTGAACGCCACACCATCCGCCACCAGTTCCACCAAGTCGCACTGGTGCGCGAGCAGTGGCTCCAACTTGCTGCTGCCACGCTGTCCCGAGGGGTGCAAGCCGCCGCCATCGTCACCGCGCCGCACGCCAGCCAGGCCCGCCTGAAGCACGTCGAAGCGGTCCACATGCAGGAAGGCCTCGGTCTCGTGATCGTGGTGCTGCTTGACGGCACCGTCAAGCAGCAGCTTGTCGCCCTCCCGGAAGGGGTCACGCAGTCGCGGTTATCAGTCGCGACCGCTCGGCTCAACCCGTTCTTGACAGGTCGCACCCGAGCAGAGTTCGAGGCGAGGCTCGCCGCGATCTCCGATGATGCGCTCGGTCTTGACGAGTGGTTCGTCGTTGCACAGATTGCTAGTATTGTCAAGGAAGTTGACTCACGCAGCTCCGATGTCTATCATGCTGGACTTGTTGAGTTG
>CAILQO010000417.1 GCA_903836285.1 uncultured Chloroflexota bacterium | reverse complement strand
CGGTTCTCGCCCGCCACTTTCTCCAGTGCAAGCCGAATCGCGTCGTCCTCCACCTCCCGGGGCACGACAACTATCCCGTCGACATCAGCGACCACCAGGTCGCCCTCCCGAACGACGACACCCCCGCATGCCACCGGCGTCCCAAACTCGACAACCTCCGAGCGGCCCGCGGAGTCGACCGGCTTCATTCCCGTCGCGAAGACCGGGAACCGCATCGAGGCGATTTGGCGGACATCCCGTACGTAGCCGTCGACGATTGCCCCTCGCGCGCCCCTTGCAACCGATGCCGTTGACAGCAACTCGCCCCACAGGCAGGTGCGCGAGGAGGGGCCAGTCGCGCCAATGAGGACGTCGCCCGGTTTGAGCGAGTCGACTGCCTCAATCTCCTTGCGATATGGGTCTGGCCGGAGTTCGAAGATGTCCACGGTCAAGAGGGTGTGTGCACGCCCCGCGACGGAGGCCCCCTCCCAGACGGGCCTCAGGCGCGCGTCCATTGCTTGGTCGCGGAAGCCCAACCCATCGATGACATCAGAGAGCACCGCGGTGTACAGCCGTGACGCCACGAGGTCGAGCCGATCCGCATCCGACGTTGGCACTGCGGGCATGGTCGTGTCTCCTTCTCGTCCCGGGAGCGCGAGTATAGTCGCGCGGCGCGAGTCCCGGAGCTTCCGCCCCGTCGCAGGCGCGGTGTCCTCCCGGGCGGGTTAGATAAGGAAGAGAGAGAGTCACGATGGCTGACGAGATGTACCGGAATGTGGACGCGGCGGGACTGGAGCGGCTCGTCGCCGACCTGTTCCTCCATGCAGGACTGTCGACGGCGGACGCGGCCTTCATGGGCGAGTGCCTCGTCGATGCCGACCTGCGCGGCGTGCACTCGCACGGCACGCGATGGGCACCCCGATACGTCGCAAGCATCAAGGCCGGTCACCTCAACCCCAACGCCAAGGCGACCGTCGTCGTTGATCGTGGGGCAACGGCGATTGTCGACGGCGATCGGGGCGTCGGTCACATCGCCGTGAAGTTTGCGATGGAGGTCGCCATCGCGAAGGCGAAGCAGTTCGGGAACGGCACCGTCGGCGTCCGCAACAATAGCCATTGCGGGGCGGTGGCGTACTACGCGCAGCAGGCGGCAGACGCCGGGTGCATTGGCTTCGCGGCGACGACTGGCGGGACAATGATCGCGCCTTGGGGTGGGCTCGACCGGCGGGTCGGGCTTAACCCGATCTCTTGGGCAGCACCAACCGGCCTCGGGTTTTCCTACAATCTTGACATGGCCCCGTCGATCGTCGCGGGATCAAAAATCGAGATGGCCCGCGATCGGGGCGAGGCAATACCGGCCGACTGGGGGTACGACGCTGATGGCAACCCGACGACGAACCCGTCGGACATCATGCCGGGCGGGGGCACCCTCGCTGGCGTCGGGGGGTACAAGGGCGTTGGCCTGGGCGTCGGTGCCGACATCCTCTGCTCGATCCTGCCCGGAGGCCGGTATCACGAAGGTCAGGACCCGACCGTCGGCGGCGGGATGATCGTGCAGGCGATCGACATCGAGCACTTCCAGCCCCTCGCGGAGTTCACCGGACGCATGGACCGGATGGTGGCGTACTACAAGTCTGGACGGAAGCGTCCCGGGGTTGATGACGTCTACCTCCCGGGTGAACTCGAGTCGGGACGTGCCCACGCGCGCGTCTCGGCAGGGATCCCGCTCGACCAGCCTACGCGCGCGTCACTCCGGTCAGCAGCCGAGGACGCCGGGATTGGCTACACCATCGAATTGCCATCACACTCGTAAGCACGAAGGGCAACGTTGCCTCCTTTTTCTGGAAGGACATGGGGGTAGCCCATGAATAGTGGTGGCGATTTGAGCGCCGAACTGGTTTGCCCGGCTGACGATCGCTTGCGAAGGGCTAGGCAAGGTTCGTCCGAACGCTGCGCTGCGCCTCGCTCCACCGCATGTACTG
>CAILQO010000416.1 GCA_903836285.1 uncultured Chloroflexota bacterium | reverse complement strand
GAGATCGTTCCTATCGTCGAGACGTGGTGGAGACGGGCATCCGCGGAACAAGGGTAGGCGCCGGTACTCGGCCCGCTCCCGTCGCAATGGGGGGTGCGCGGGACGGGACGTTCTCTCTCAGGAGCGTCAGTCGGGGCCGGGTTGCTATGCGTCCTGACAGTCCGGTACGATGCGGCTGTCATGCATGAGACGCCGGTCGCAGCAACTCGCTTTGCGACACCCAATTCCGGTGGGTTTGGCTTCTTTTACGCATTTCGCGACCCGGTGTGAGGCAATGGCCGACGAACGGCCGTGCACGCACCGGGCAAAGCAGGGGGAACATCCCCTGCTTTTTTTGTTGCCCTTGGGCAGCCCCTGCGCGCGTCGGCGGTCCGTCGCCATGGACTGCGACATGGAAGGATCGAGGCGACCAATGATCATCAAGATGACCCCAGGGGCGAGCGACGCGCAAGTTGACGCCGTCGAGGAACGGATCCGAAACGAGGGCTACGAGCCGCGCACGATCCGCGGCGTCGGCATGTCGGTGATCGCCGTCGTGGGCAAGCGCCCGGAGTACTTGATCGACAAGATCCTCTCGATGTCGGGCGTCGACCAGTGCATTCCAATTGAAAAGCCTTACAAGCTCGCGGCGCGCGACTTCCAGTCCGGGTGGACCGAGATCACGCTCGGCGAGGCGGTCCTCGGTAGCCAGGACATCACGGTCATGGCGGGGCCCTGCACGGTCGAGACGCGCGAGCAGTTGCTGACCACGGCACACGGAGTGAAGGCGCACGGTGCCCACGTGCTGCGCGGGGGCGCGTTCAAGCCGCGGTCATCGCCATACGCCTTTCAAGGTCTTGGCGAGGACGGGCTGAAGCTGCTGGACGAGGCGCGTGCAATCTCGGGCCTGCCAATCATCACCGAGGTGATGGAGCCAGGCACGGTCGACGTGGTCCAGCGCTACGCCGATATTCTCCAGATTGGGGCGCGTAACTGCCAGAACTACCCACTGTTGCGGGAGGTCGGCAAGGCGCGCAAGCCGGTGATGCTCAAGCGAGGCCCGAGCGTGACCATCGACGAGTGGATCATGGCGGCGGAGTATGTCCTGCACGGCGGTAACATGCAGGTGATGATGTGCGAACGTGGCATCAAAACGTTCGAGAACTACACACGTAATACCTTGGACTTGTCCGCTATCCCGGCAATCAAGCGCCTAACGCACCTCCCGGTGATTGTTGACCCAAGTCACGGGACTGGCAAGTGGCACCTCGTCCGGTCGATGTGCCTCGCATCGGTTGCCGCTGGTGCCGATGGCGTGCTCATCGAAGTGCATCCCACGCCAGACACCGCGCTCTGTGACGGTGCACAGTCGCTGACCATCGAAAACTTCGCCGTGGCCGCTTCCGATATCGCGCGCGTCGCGGCCGCGGTCGGGCGCCGGGTGCCCGGCTTCGAGTCGGACGGCACCTTTGTCGGTGGGGGCTCGTATTCGGCGGTGGCTGGCTAATGGCCGTGCCGCCCGGCGTCTCACCTAACGCGCCTGTCGAAAAGGGGGACGGGCAGGGGGTGGGGAATCGCTCCGGACTGCCCGAGTACTCGTCCGCCCGCCCTCCGGGTCGCACTCGGGTGGTGCGGGGCGTGGCGCGCCTAGCGGGCTCCGTAGAGGTGCCGGGCGACAAGAGCATTACCCATCGCGCAGTCATGTTCAATGCCATGGCTGCTGGGGTCGCCACTGTCGTCGGCGCCGGGCTCGGGGGCGATTGCCTCTCGACCGCCGGCGCCATGCGGGCGCTGGGCGCGCGGATCCAGCGACGCTGGCCTTCCGGCGCGTTGACCGACGACCTCCGGCGCGACCCGGAGACCGGTGAGGACGTGCGCGAGGAAGCCGTGCTAGAAGTCACCGGGGCTGGAGTGCATGGCCTTTCCGAGCCGGTCGACGTGATCGACGCTGGGAACTCGGGGACGACATCACGCCTGCTATCTGGTGTCCTCGCGGCGCAACCATTCTTCACGATCCTGACGGGAGACGAGAGCCTGCGGTCGCGCCCGATGGGTCGCGTGATCGTGCCGCTCCGGCTGATGGGCGCGCGCATCGAGGCGCGTGCCCGCGGTTCGCTCTTGCCGATGGCGGTGGCACCGGGCGCACTGCGTGGCATTCGGTACGGACTCCCCGTTGCTAGCGCCCAACTCAAGTCGGCCCTGATCCTGGCGGGATTGCATGCCGACGGCGAGACCGTGATCGAATCGGTCGAACCGTCACGCGACCACACGGAGCGACTGCTTTTGGCGCAGGGCGCTGACGTTCAGGTGGATCCGTCCGGCCTGCTCGTCACCGTGCGGCCCACGGGTCGCGCGCTGCTGCCGGTCGACGTCACCGTTCCCGGTGACATCTCGAGCGCGGCCTTCTGGCTAGTGGCGGCGTGCATCCATCCCGACGCGTGCGTGACCGTTCGGAACGTTGGAGTTAATCCGTCACGCACCGGCATTGTCGACGCGCTCCGCGCGATGGGGGCCACCATCGTCGTGACCAATGAGCGTCTGGTCGGCGGCGAGCCGGTGGCGGACCTCACGGCGTCGTCGTCCCACCTGCGAGGGGTCGGGATCAATGGCGCGATCATCCCACGGTTGATCGACGAGATCCCGATCCTGGCGGTCGCCGCTGCTGTTGCGCAGGGCACAACGACGATTGCGGACGCAGCGGAGTTGCGGGTGAAGGAGAGCGACCGGATCGCGACGGTGGCGGGGTGCCTCGCCGCTCTGGGCGTGCCGGTGACCGAGCGCCCGGACGGGATGGTCATCGCTGGCGGCCGCCCGATTGGGCCTGGTGAGGTGTCGAGCCACGGCGACCATCGGATCGCGATGGCGTTCGCTGTGGCGGCCTTGGTTGCGTCAGGAGACGTCGTGATCAGCGGCGCAGGGGCGGTCGACGTCTCGTACCCGGCGTTCTGGCCGACGCTTGCCCTGATCGCACCCGGGTCCGTGCGGGAAGGTTGATTGCGACGTGGATTCGCCGTTCGAGACAGAGACAACCTCACTGCGTCCGTCCGCAGGAGCCATATCCGCCATCTCCGCTGTGCCGGGAGAGGGGGAGGTTATATCGCGCGCTGCCGTGATTGGGTGGCCCCTCGGTCATTCGATCTCGCCCGCGTTTCAGCAAGCGGCGTTTGATGCGCTGCGCTTGCAGGTGACCTACCGCGCCATCCCCGTTGCTTCTGGCGACCTGCCTGCATTTGTGGCGTCGCTGCGGGACCCAACGGACGGCGGACCACCGTGGCTCGGAGTCAACGTC
>CAILQO010000415.1 GCA_903836285.1 uncultured Chloroflexota bacterium | reverse complement strand
GGTCAGGCGGTCGAGGTCGGTCTCCTCCCACTCGAAGGCGATGGCCACGCGCGCGGCGAGGGGTGCCGGAGGTGGGCGAAGCGGTTCGTCATCGTGCCCCGAGGCCAGGCGGTGGGCGTGTCGCGCCGCCGCGCCGTAGCGGGCGATGACGGCGTTGGCCGGGAGGGCGGCGAAGCGTCCGAGGGTGCGGATGCCGAGGCGTTCAAGGGCGCGGCGCACGCCCATCGCCAACGGCAACGTGGCAAGCGGCAGGTCGCCAAGGAAGCCGGCGATGCCTCCCGGCGGCACGACCAAGACGGGTGGTGGTGGAGGCATCGCCGCGGCGGCAAGCACCACCTTCGTGGGGCCATCCAAGGGCAGCGGCACCGACCGGGCACGGCCACGCCCGGCGGGCGTACCGCGGGTGGGGGGTGCCCCGCGGGCGGGCGTCGGCAGATCCGGGGTGAGGGCGTCCGGGCCGGCAATCTCGCGCCATCGCAGGCGTCGCGGCGCCTCGGCGGGCGAAGCCCCCGCACGGGCGGAGGCTTCGGCGCGTGCGAGGGCGGTCGCGGCGGCGACCCACGCGCCGAACTTCCCTTCTGCGATGCCGACCGTCACCACCGGCGGTGCGCCGTCCCACGCGTCGCCGGCACCGTCCGGCGAGGGTGACGCCGCCGATGGCATCCCCCCCATCGAGGCCGCGGCGGCGGCGTCAATCGCCGTGGACGCCAGGTGCGCGGCGAGGTCGACCTCCGGCCCGTAGCGCGCCTCAAGGCCGGCGACGTCCAGGAAGGCAACGGCGCGCGCCGGGTCGACGGTGACGCCGGGCGGCGGCCCCTCGGCGGCGCGCCCCGACAGGCCCGGCACCACCCCGAGAGCCGGTTCGATGGTGGGACTGTAGGGGGCAAGCGCAGCGACGGTGGCGGTGAAGGCCGCGCCGATGGCCGCGAGAGACTCGTCGTCGCACGGCAGGTAGCGCGCGTCCGGGTAGCGGGCCTGCGCCTCCTTCAGGGGCGTGCCGGGGACGACACCGGCATCCTCCAGATCGGCACTGCACTGCAGGAGTTCCTGCCACCGCGTGCCGGGCCGGAAGAGGGCAACACCGGGAGGGGTGTCGCCGCCGTCCGGACGCACGGGACCGGCCGGGGGGCGCCCGCGCACCAGGGGGTCACGGCGCGCCGCCACTCGCAACCCGAAGCGGGGCCACCAGATGCATGCGATCCGCCGCCCGCCGCCCGTCATCTCCATCGCGGAGACTATAGAACATTTGTACTAGTCTGCGGCGGCCACACCGGTTGGCGCGGGTACGATGCCACGCATGACCCGATTCGCGATCAACAACATCACGCGCGAGGACGCCACCCTCGTCGCCCTCACCGACACCGCCACCGGTGCCACCGCACACGTGTGGACGGAGGTTGGCTTCAACCTTCTCGAGGCGCACCTGCCGGTCGAGACACCCGCCGGGCATCGCCTGGTCGACGCCATCATGGGTCCGCCGACCCTTGACGACCTGCGCGTGCAACCGACGTGGTGGGGGACGCCGCTGCTGTGGCCGTTCCCCGGACGCGTGCCGGGCGGCGCGTACACATTCCGCGGCGAGGCCCATCGCTTCGGCCCGCCTGAACGCCCCGACCACCCGGACCCGCACGGTGAGGGCGCGCACCGGTTCGACATGCACGGCTTCGTCCGCCACCTGCCGTGGCGGGTGACGATGCGCCACGTCGACGACACGCACGCCGCCCTGACGGCGGCCTTCACCTCCGACGACCACCCAGAAACGTTGCTTGGCTACCCGTTCCCGTACCGCCTCGAAGCGACATGGACGCTTGACGCAACGGGATTGCGCCTCGACTTCCAGGTGATGAACACGGGCGACGGCGACCTGCCCTTCGGCTACGGTGCGCACCCATACCTGCGCACCCCCCTCGGGCCGTCTGGCGAGATGGCTGACTGCCTCGCCGTGCTTGACGCGCGCAAGGCGTGGGGAGGCCGCGACGCCGCCTCGCCGATGGTGCCCATCGAGACGTCACACGACCTGCGCGACGGCAGGCCGGTCGCCCGTGGTGCGTGGAACGGTATCCGCGGCGCCGTCGCCACCCACGACGGATGGTGGGTCGGGCACGTCGACGACCGATTGAACGGGGTGCGCGCCACCGTCCACGCCGACGACCGCCACCCGTACTGCGTGGTCTTCGTGGCGCCGTGGGGCGACGGCATCTGCTTCGAACCGTGGACCTGCCCGGGCGATGTCTTCAACCTCGCCGAGGCGGGGGTGCCGGGGCACGGCTTGATCACCTTGCCACCGGGCGAGACGTGGTCGGCGTCGATGCGACTGACCGTTGAGGCACTCCCCACATCGGCACCATGACCGGTGCCGGACTGAGTGGCCGGCCGTCGTGCGCCGCGTTCCTGGCGGTGTCGGTCGATGGCCTGATCGCGCGCGAGGATGGGTCGGTCGACTGGCTCAACGCGATCAACGCCGCCATGCCTGCCGGTGAGGATGGGGGCTACGGCGCGTTCATCGCCACGGTCGACACGATTGTGATGGGACGACACACGTTTGACCTCGTGTTGACATTCGACGCATGGCCGTACGGCGCGATGCCGGTGCACGTGATGACGCGCCGTGGGGTGGATATCCCGGCGTCGGTCGCCGCCACGGTCACGGCGTCGGACGAGTCGCCGGAGCCATTGGTCGCCCGCCTTTGGGCCGCCGGGCGTCGCCGAATCTACGTCGACGGCGGCGCAACGGTGCGGTCGTTCCTTGAGGCAGACCTGATCGACGACCTCACGCTAACGACGATCCCGGTCATCCTTGG
>CAILQO010000414.1 GCA_903836285.1 uncultured Chloroflexota bacterium | reverse complement strand
GATGAGCACGACGTTGGCGCGACCGTCGACGGATGAGGCGTCAATCACATGCTTGATCGCGCCAAGCATCCGAACGTCCTCGGCGGTGATGACGCCGACTGCGATCCCGTCAACGCGCGGGCCCGCCTCCGGGTCGGCGCCTGCAATCGCGCCCACCCGCCGAACCAATTCGTGAGCCCTGACGGCAGGGACATCGACCATCTTGGACGATTTTCCGGACGCGCGGGCCGCATGCTCGAGGTCGAGGATTACGGCGGGTGATGACCCGCCGCCCATGAACAGATTGCCCACAGCGATTGTTCGCGTCCGATGGCGGACGTACTGGTCCACGTCGCGCGCATCGTCGACGTCGAGCAACACGGCCACCGAGCTGCGTTCCACAAAACGCCTCGCCAGGGCGAACGCGACCGGAATCTCGGCTTCGGGATCTTCGGTCAATGACACGCGAATGGTGTCACCAATCCCGTCATCAAGGAGCGCACCAATCCCGATTGCGCTCTTGATCCGTCCATCCTGACCGTTCCCGGCCTCCGTCACCCCGAGGTGAAGCGGGTAGTCCCACCCAAGCTCGTCGAGTCGAGCGGCAAGCTGCCTGTAGGCCTGCACCATCACCTTCGGGTTCGACGACTTCATCGAGAAGATGACGTCGTGATACCCGTGGTTCCGGCATATCCCGGCGAATTCGACCGCCGACTCAACCATGCCCCTCGGGGTGTCCCCGAACCGGTTCATGATGCGATCCGAGAGCGAGCCGTGGTTGGTGCCAATTCGCATCGCAACCCCGCCACCCTTGCATGCGTCGACCAGTGGCCCAAACCGCTCTGCGATGCGATCAAGTTCGGCGTCGTACTCCGAATCGGAGTACTCGCGAACCGCAAACCGCTTGCTGTCCGCAAAATTACCCGGGTTGATGCGCACCTTCTCGACGTGTTTCGCCGCCTCGAGTGCGGCAGCTGGGCTGAAGTGGATGTCAGCGACGAGCGGCGCGACACAGTTCGTGGCGCGTAAGGCATCGCGGATGCGACCGAGGTTGCGCGCGTCCTCGACGGTCGGCGCCGTGATTCTCACGATCTCGCAGCCGGTCGCCACAAGGCGAAGCGCCTGCGCCACAGTCGCGGCCGTGTCGAGCGTGTCGGTCGTGGTCATCGACTGCACGCGGATCGGGTTCATGCCCCCGACACCAACGTTCCCGACCATCACCTCCCTGGTCACGCGACGCGCAAACCCAAATGTGCTCATGCGCCCTGCAGGGAACGAAGAAGCTGGTGCACTCTGGCCGGTCGTCAACTCATCCGACCTCCGCTCGCTTCGGCGAGCCACCGCTGCGGGGCTGGGGTAACTGCACTGGGTACCGCCAGCGGGATTCGAACCCGCGATCTCCACCTTGAAAGGGTGGCGTCCTAGGCCTCTAGACGATGGCGGCGAGGCGACGGAAGAATACCAACCGTGGGACAGCAACCCGCATGGCCCATGGTCTGGCAGTGGAGGAACGAGAATGTGCCACGCCCGCGGGTTGAGCGGGCACGTGGTCTACACAGGCGCGAGGAAGGTGGAACAGGACGGCCCATAAGCCGCATTCTGTAACCGGCCATGCGGCCGGGGGCGATCATCTCTCTTGTCCCTCGGGTCACCCCGGGGATCCTTGCACCCAACCTGGGACTCGGCGGGCAGCGTCATCGTCCCTGCTCGGGCTTGCTCCGGGTAGAGTTTGACCCTTTTCACTCCCGCAGCCGTCCTGTCGTCGCCGCTTTCACGGAGCGACAGTCATACCCGGGACATCGTCTCTGTGCCACTGGTCCTCGCCTCACGGCGGACGGGAATTACCCGCTACCCTGCCCAGTGGAGTGCGGACTTTCCTCACTCCGTCCTGCATGCCTACCAAGTTGCCTTGGCAAGCGCCCAGACCGGTCGCGCGATCGCCCAGCCGTCCAATTCCGTCATGAATAGTACGGTGCGCTGCAGATCCGCTGCCTAGTCCACCGACGCGCGATGCGTCTGGACATACTCGATGCTCCGACGATAGTCGTCGTCGCCAATCATTTCGTTTGCACGATAGAAATTCAGCATCTGCGTCAAGTTAAGGATGCTTGAGACGTGGACACCTGTCGCTCTCAGACGGTCTCCCCCCCCTTGCCCCCGGTCGACGAGCACGATGGCGTCGTGAACGACCAAGCTGACGTCTTGCAGCGCACGCTGCGTCTCGAGAATGCTTCCCCCAGTGGTCATCAAGTCATCGATAATCAGCACCGTTGCACCGGATCGGTAGCGCCCTTCGATCTTCGGGCCGTGATCCATGTCGGTAGGTGGCTGGGCGTAGATCAATGGGACGTTGCCAAGGAGTGCATATGCCGTCGCAAGGTGCAGACCACCGAACGGCACTCCAGCGACCATGTCGAACGGCTGGACACGGCGCCCTCGGCGCGCCATACCGGCGTCGATTTCGGTCTTGATTAGCTCGCCGACCCTCGCGAGCACTCGAGGTTCGCCCAAAAGGACTTTCGGGTCGATGTAGATCGGCGAACCAACGGTCGAACGACCAAGGGTGAAATCTCCGAACCGGACTGCCCCCATCCGGAAGAGGGCCTCGGCGAGCCAGAGATTGGTGACATCACTCGCGGACATCGTCGTGCTGGTACCTCATGTCACGTCCGCTCATGCGCGGGAGTTCATGTTCCGGATGTACTGGCAGCCAATCATGCCAACCGCCGTCGGTGCCCAAACCTGAGCGCCGGGCATGACGCCTACCTAATTCGCCCAGAAGTCTACGCGCGCGTCAAGTACGAGCACTGCGCAGACCAGGACGAGGTAGACCATCGAGTAGTGAAAAAGTCGAGATGCGTCCTCGCGTCGCTGCCCCCGCGCGAGGCGCACGGCGAGGAAGATGAAGTATCCGCCGAGTGCTCCGGCCCCGATCAAGTACGTCAGTCCTGACCCGCCGAGCCCGAATAGCAGCGCGGACACCGAAACCATTTGAAGCGAGTAGTAAACGATTTGCCGGCGCGTCTCCGCCTCGCCTCGAACCACAGGCAGCATCGGGACCCCTGCACGCGCATACTGGTCATGAATGAGCAATGCGAGCGACCAAAAGTGTGGAGGAGTCCAGAAGAACACCAGCGCAAACAGCAACCACGGGGTCGCCGTGAGGTCACCTGTCACGGCCGCCCAACCGATCAGCGGCGGGATTGCCCCCGCAGCACCCCCTAGCACGATGTTGCTGGGCGTTGACCGCTTGAGCCAGAGCGTGTAGATGCCCACGTAGATGAGGATGGCCACGCCCGTGAGCAGCGCAGAAAGTGCGTTCACAACGGAGGATAGGAGCGCGATTGACGCGATGGATAGCGTGACCCCAAACCCGAGTGCTGAGCTTGGCGATACGACGCCGGCCGGGATCACACGACGCTTCGTTCGTGTGCCCATCTCGGCGTCGATATCCCGATCGAACCAGCAATTGATCGCTGCCGACCCACCCGCCGCGAGCGCACCAGCTAGGAGTGTCACAGACACCAAAGTGACCGAAGGCCAAGCCGGTGCGCTGGCGACCAACATCGCGGCGAGGGTTGGTACCTCAAGGAGCACGATGACCTTGGGTTTCGTGAGTGATAGATAGGCGCGGGCGATTTCGAGGAGACGGTTACGGATGGACGGCGCATCGGTGACCACTTCACTGGGACCGACCGCTTCTACCGAGGGTACGGACATCCGGGACGTGAGCCCTCCTGCAAGTACCGTAGCAGCACTGGGTGGTCAGTCGCTCGAGCGCCCACAACCTTGACATCCGACACTGCGAGCGATCACCATCGGATGGTAGCGTCGTGCCTGAGTGCTAGCATGCCGTACTTACGGACACCGAGCCTCGGCACCTCTTTCGCACGATGGGAACCTGAGTGGTGACTCCAGATGCAAGCCTCACCGTTCCGCTAATTATCGCTGGGGCGACGATCGCAATCTTGCTGGGCCTCGCGAGCTACCACTTTCCCCGGCGGCAGCTCACCGCGCAAGGCACGGCGGTCATGGTCGCTGTCACCGTGCTTGCACTCGTCGGCGGCGCCATTGGGGACATCACCCCGCAGGTTGGAGCGAAGTCAACGGCCGAAGCCGGCGTGACAAGCTCGATTGGCGTCGGTATCGTGACGGTCATTGCGATGGCACTGATCCTTGGATCGCACAGTCGTGCGTGGGCCAAGGCACTGTGGGCAATTGGCACCATCGCAACTGTCTCCTCGATGCCCTTCCTCGCGCTTGGCGAAGCACACCTAGCTCTTGGCGCCCTCGTCGGCGGGCCCGGGATCCTCATGTTCGTTGCGTTTCGGCATCCGTCCGTGCCAGCCGCATTGACACGCTTGGGCATCGGAGCTGAGAGCGGTACGTTCACTAATGCGGACCTTGATGCGGAGAAGGCCCGCTACACCCGGGTCGCTCTCACGTTGACCGCGGTCACCCTCTTCGTGCTGTGGCGCTCAGGGGGCATCCCGGAACGGCCGGTGGCGGAAGCCAAGGTCGACCTGGGGTTCGACCCGGCGCTCGCTGAGCAAGGGAAGGCGCTTGCTAGCGAGTATGGCTGCCGGGGATGTCACTCAATCGACGGGAGCGCCGGCTCTGGCCCAACATGGAAAGGCGCGTACGGCGAGAAGGTTCGATTGGCGACAGGCAAGCAGGTAGTGCGCGACGATGCGTACACCCGTGAATCCATCGTGAACCCGGACGCCAAGGTTGTAGCGAACTACTCGGCTGGCTCAATGGCCGCCGGGCTCGGTACCAAGCTCACCAATGAGTTGACGGTTGACGCAAACGTCAAGGCGCTTGTTGAGTACTACAAGTCGGTGCGAGCTGGGGAGCCGAAATAGTCGTCAGCTGACGTACCGTCGGGCGGAGCAAGCGGTTCACCGCTGATGAACTCCGCAATGAGCGTCGTGGACAATCGTATTGCCTCGTGCCGAAAGTCGTTAATTTCCTCGATTGGCACGAGCGAGCGGGCTGCCATCGCCAGGAGCGGGAGTCGGGTCAGAAAGGACTCCATCAACTCCGGTTCGTCAGTCGTGCGCGTGAACGTCGTGGCACCTAACTGCGCCGCAATGGTGGAACGACGCCGCGCGGCACGACGTGCATCCGCCATGAGTTCCACTCGCAGCGCCGGGTTCGGCTCACGTGCGCGTTGGATCACTGAAGTGACGAATGGTCGCACGGCCCACGAGTCGTCGGCGAGGACTGGGTAGGCATCGCGCTCGAAGTCACAAGCTTTGTGTGCGCTCAGTTCGCTGATCGCTCCCTCGACCTTCCCATGAATGACGAGTTCGGTGTCAAGCGTGGTCTGCAGAGCGAGCTGGTGGTCGGCACCATCTCGCGACCCAGAGAAGGGGGTCAGCCGTCCAAAGTGCTTGCGGTAAATCCGTAACGTCCACTGCTCATCAGTCACCAGATGGCACAGGAAGCCCGCAATGAATGCCTGCAAGGTCGACCCTGGCGTCGCGTGTGCGAGTCGAGGCTTGGCTTGTATCAGGCGAAGTGCACCGCTGACGTCAGACCCCGGAAACCACCAGTGTGTTGAGGAGCGATGCCTCCCGAGCAGCTTGTCCACGTCCGGCGCAATCGCGCCCGCAAGGAACGTTCCGGAATGGCATATCGAGACCTTTGCGATGACGGCCTCGGCGATGAACAAGTGTTCAAGGGGTGACGGCATGGGTCACGAAGACTCGCCGCGTGGTGACGGCACGCGCTTCGCCAAAGCTCTCACCGACGTCGTCCCAGATGTGGCTGTCGAGGGACGCCACTGCGATGAGCGACCGCGAACCTGCGGGAGCCCACGAGAGATATCGCGTGAAACATGGCAAATCGTGCATTTGACCACGGCGCCAGCGACGTCAGGACGCAGCGAGCGCCTTCGAAATCGCGTCATCCAAGTCCTTGGGTTGGCGCAGCTGCACCTGGACGCCGTTGACAAAGAACGTCGGCGTACCTTGAATGCCCATCCGATTGCCGTCTGCGACATCCGTCTTGACCTTTGCGAGGTAGGTCTGCTTGATGATCGCCTCTCGAAGCGGATCGACGTCGACTAACGCCTCGCGCCCAATCAGGACGAAATAATCCGTTGGATCGGCAAGGCTGGCCCAACTGTCCTGAGTATCGAACAGACGGTCATGCATTCGCCAAAACTTGCCTTGTGCGCCAGCAGCCTCGGCGGCGAGCGACGCTGCCATTGCGTTCTTGTGCTGCGGTAGCGGGAAGTTGCGGTACACCAACTGGACTTGGTCGCCGTAGCTTGTGATCAAGGTTTTCAGATGGCTTTCGATGGACTTGCACGCAGGGCACTGGTAGTCAGAGAACTCAACCACCTTGACCTTCGCGGAGTCGGGACCAATCCGGTAAGACGCTGGATTGTCCACCGAGACTGCTCCGCCCCGGCTCGATCCAACCTCGACGGCCACGATCGCTCCAACGACCGCCAGGATGCTCCCGAAGAAGATTAGGAGCAGGTTCCTCGTCTCACGTCTCATGACCAACTCCAGACCTCGACTGCTGCGCTTCGATGGCAGTGGCAACGAGCAGCAACGCAACCGCGCACCCGGCTGAGACGACGCACCAGAAGCACCACGCGCGGATCACGAACGCTTCCAGATAGGTAAACCAAGCGCTGGCGACCACTCCGAGAACCGCAAGGCTCACGATGAGGCGCCCGACAACGCGTTGGTACGCGCCAAACTCTCGGTGCAGCGCTTCAATCAGTGCGAACGAACTGTAGTAGGCAACGCCCAGCCACGGCACGGGAATCCCCAGCACTGCGCTGAACTGGCTTTGCCGGACGTCGTCGCAGCCAGTACCGGCAACAGGGCACGCGATGCTGCCGCTTTGCGCATACTCCCACGCCAGAAAGCCGCTGGTCGCCAAGCCAACCATGGCAAGTGCAAACGATGTCCGATGCAGCAGCGTCTCGCGGCGCGTCACTCCTCAATCCTGACTCGCGCAGCCATCCCGATCCGAAGTCCCGGCACCGCATCAATGAGATCCACCGAAACGGGGTAGTGATCCGATGTGGCAGCCATCGCCGCGTCGGGCACGGACGCGCCGACCGGCTGGGCTCCAACGCTGCGAATGATTGCCGCCACGCCATGGACGTCCAGAGCTGGCACTGACACGGTCGCCCGCTGACCACGGTGGACACGAGCAACCGTGAACTCGTCCACGTCAGCGACCTCAACGCGAAGCGCAGACATGTCCGAAATAATGAACAGGGTAGAGCCGGGCACCACCGAGTCGCCGTGTGACACCGCACGTGCAGTGATCGTTCCAGATCTTGGCGCACTCACGACCTCGATTGATCCGTCGAGCGGCGAACGAATCCGGGCAAGGACCTGGCCCTGCGCAACGGATTCTCCCGAATCGACTGGAATCGTTGATACGACACCGCCCAACTGCGTGCCGACCCGGCTCCACGCGGCGGGACGCACGACACCGCGGACTGTGAGGCCCGCGACCGGTGCTGGAAGTGGGTTGGCCGCTGCGTTAGTTGAACCGGCGGCACCGCTCGACCGGGTGATCCACCATGCCCCTCCACCAGCGGCGATTGCGAGCGCCCCCACACCAAGCACCATCCGTCTGGTGACGGACGGGCGTGCCCGAGCCCCCCACGCATGAGCGGGGTTCAGCGCTCCCGCGAGGCCAGGCAACGCTTCGGCGCCCTCATCATTTCGACCCAAGTGCATCGCACCCTCAGCCAGCGCCGGTTGAGCATCCGCAGGCAGGGCCGTCGTCGCAAGCGTCTCGTTCATGTCGCCCTCCCTCGACCAGTCGCCTCCGTGACCAAACCATCGCGAATGTCGAGGCGTCGATCGCAGATCGCGGCGATTTGCTCGTCGTGCGTCACTATCACGACCGTCTTGCCCGACGCATGCATTGCTTGAAGGAGCGCAACCACACCCGCCTTGTCTTCGCTATGCAGCGCACCGGTAGGTTCGTCGGCGAGGATCAGCCGTGCGTCGTTGGCAATTGCCCGAGCGATCGCAACTCGCTGACGTTGACCGCCTGAGAGTTGCGACGGAGTAGCCAACATTCGATGGGCGAGGCCGACTTGGTCCAGGAGATACGCGGCGCGCGCGTATCGCTCACCAACACTCCAGCCCGCCGCCTCGAGAGGCAGAGCCACGTTCTCAATGGCCGTCTGCCCCATCAGAAGGTGGAAGCGTTGGAAGACGAACCCGATTGTTTCGAGACGCAGGCGTGTGAGCGCGCGATCGTCGAGACCTCCAACCTCTCGACCATCGACCGACATCGCGCCCTCTGACGACCGATCAAGTAGGCCAAGCAGCTGGAGGAGTGTGCTCTTGCCGGAGCCCGAGGGACCGACCACTGCCATTAGGTCGCCAGGATGGATCACGAGGGACACGTCGCGCAGAGCAGCGATCCGCGCTTGCCCCTCGCCATACCAACGGCTCACGTGGACAAGGTCAAGTCGAACCCCGCGTGCCATTCTGATGGTGGCGTCACGCATCGCGAAGCACCTCGACTGGGTCGACTGCGGTCGCTTGCCTAGCCGGGACGAGGCCTGCCGCGAGGCCGACGAGCGCTGAGACGACGAAGAGCGCAATGAAGAGCGGTGGGTCAGCCACGTACATGTTTTCTAACCCGTATGCCTGTTCGATGATGACGTTGGTCCACGCGCCAAGACCCCACGCCATGGCAAGCCCAAAGAGCCACGCCAAGCAGATGATCACGGCTGCCTCACCTGCGACGGTCGCAAGGACCGTCCGGGCCGGGAGCCCGATCGCCCGCAGCGTGGCGAACTCGATGCGGCGCTCCGCGACTGAACGACCGAGCATGTTGCTGACAAACAGTGCGGCGATCGCGAGAGTCAGCGCGATCATGAGCCAGGAGAATACGTAGGACGCCTTCATCGCCGTTTCGGCAAGCTCGACGAGTTGCGCCGGCTCAAACGCCGCAACCGATGCGAGTGCAACGATCTTCCCGCGCACCTCCGCCACTGGGTTCGGAACACCCTGTGAACCCGATGGCGATGCCGGGCCTGCACTTGGCGCGAGCGCCCGTGTGCCGGGGGCGTCAACATCTACGATCATCATGCTCATGGAGTCGGGCGCACCCGATCGCTCCCGAAGCGCTTGATAGTCCAGATAGGCGTAGCCCTCGGTCCCAAACGAC
The DNA here is from genome assembly GCA_903836285.1 of uncultured Chloroflexota bacterium. GTDB lineage: Bacteria > Chloroflexota > UBA11872 > UBA12225 > UBA12225 > CAILQO01. The sequence goes on along the minus strand of CAILQO010000414.1, from coordinate 5,651 downwards.
GAGCCCCGGAGTCGCCCGATCCCGACGATCGTGAACGTGCGCCCGCTCAATCGCAACGGGTCGCCGACCGCGAGATGCTTCTCACGAGCCAGGGTGGTGCCAACCATCACTTCGTCTGGCCGCCGTAGCCACCTTCCTTGCTTGAGTACCAGCAGCCCGTCAATCTGCGAAGGGTCGCCATCAACGCCCATGACCGTCACCAGCGCCGCCGGCTCGTCAGCGTTGCGGGCGGACTCTCGCTCCTGTTCGAGCCCTGCCAGAGCGATCCCAACGACCGTGCGCACTTCCTTGATGGCGCGCACCTGAGCGATTACTCCACTTGCCTTGGCTATCGAGCCAGTCGTATCGCTCGGAAGGATCGGCACGAGGGTCCCGCCTCGCTGGACAACGTAGAGATCCGCAGCAACCTGCACGAAGTTGGCCGAATATAAGTCAACCTTGGATTTCGAAACCCCCAGGAACAGCATGCCGATTCCGAGTGCAATACCGACCCCAATGACCATGCCAGTCAGGCCGCGCCAGCGCCTGATCACCGTCCGCACCGGGTACGGCAGCTCGAGCAGCCAACTCACAGGGACTGGAGGCACCGTCGGGACCGCGTCGAGGTCGCGGATCGTTGCATTCATCGCTTTGGCCCGAACGTAGCACGCGTAGACGTCCGCCGGTTCAGGGAAAGCCCTGAGGGAGAAGCGAACGGCGGTGCGCTCCGGCCCGAGTCGGAAGCGAAGCCGGATGTGAAGGATTACCTTTGCGGAAACCGTCGCGGGCGGTGAACCGTTCAGGTCGGCTGTCCAGGCATCCCAAGCGAGCGCTTCACCACGTGCAGCACCCTATCCATCATCAAGTCCGGCGACAAATTGGACGTGCCTGCCTGACAGGACATGTCGAGAATGCTGGCGAGCCCATGGACCGCCAACCATGCGGCGAACGGCGCAATCGCCCGATGTTGGCCGTCCATCGACCCAGCGACAGCGATCTCCTCAAGACATGAGGTCACGACTCCCCACGCTGACGGATTGACCACGCCATCAGGCGGCGCGCCCAAGTCTGCGAACGCAACTTCGAACAGGCCCGCAGAGAACTGCGCAAAATCGACAGAGGCGCGCCCAATCGCATCAAAGCGATCTACAGTGTTACGAGCCCAGTCGGGCGCGCCATCGATCGTTGGTGCTACCCCTTCCGCTGCTTCAAGGATGTGACAGGTGCGCTTCGCGTGCCCAGCGGGAGACCACTGCGAGGACGTGCCCGTGCCTCGCAACGTAGCGGTACGCCGCCGATGGCGCAACCTTGGCTGCGAGTGCGACCTTCCTCCCAACGATCGAGCGAGGTTCGTGTTCAGTCACGCGGCGCAGCGCCTCGTTGAGTAGGGCGTTCCCCAGATCCCCGTGGTGGTACGCCATGCGCCCAACGGCACCAGATGGTCTATTACCCTTTGCCGCCACGGGGCGCAAATGAGCGACGGCGTTTCCGGTGGAGCGGGTCGAGTCGGATCCGTCGGGCGCGATTGACGCCGTGCTTGCGATCGCCCGATCACTCTGCCCTATGCCTTCAAGCAACGGACCGGTGCTCACCCCTGAGCAACGATGAAGCGCTGGTCAATGTGAACTCGGGCCACTTTGCCAGATCGGCGGCACAGTTTCGTGTCAACAGGAGGAGTCAGCCATGCTTGTCGCGGTACTCGGAGGATCGGGGCGCACCGGCCAGCTCGTCGTCCGACACGCCATCCAGGCCGGCCATCACGTGCGCGTCCTAGTCCGGGATCTGACACGTGCGCCGACGATGCTTGCGCCATCGGACATCGTTACTGGCGACCCCACGTCTCGGAATGCAATCGCCGCAGTACTCGACGGCGCCGACGCTGCAATTTCAGCACTCGGCCCACGCGCGGGAGGTTCCACGAACGGCCTCTGCTCGACTGCGACCGGCCATGTAGCGGATGTGGCGGCCGGCCGACCCGGCTTCCGGTACGTCGTGGTCTCCGCTGCGGGAGTGCGCGGCCCCGCCGACGACACCGCGTTTCCAGCCCGCATTCCGTCAATGATCATTCGCGCGCTACTTGGTGCGACGTACCGTGACAAGGACGCCGAGGCCGAGGCGCTCACGCGCAGCTCGCTCGAGTGGGTCTTGCTTCGTCCGCCCGGGCTTGTTGACGGCCCGCCTAAAGGCAAGGTGCGTTGGGACGCAACCCGCGCCGGCGGCGGGCGGATCACGCGCGACGATCTCGCCCGCTTCGCCGTCCAGATGCTCTCCGAACCCACCTACGTCCGTCAGGCGCCTTTCGTGTCGAACTAGCGAACACTTGCCACGATCGGGCCTGACCGGTTCACTTCCTGAAGGATCTTGGGTACAAGCCACCCACACGCCGTTCTGCGGTTGATGGGTCACAAGTTGTCCGGGTTGTTGTGAGCATGGACGTCCAAGACTGGGTGAAACCCCTCGACTGGATCCCGCCGTTCCGAGCGATGCCGCGAATGAGCCTCAGACCGGTACACAAATCGGGAGCTCGGCACGGCCTCCGGACGGGAGTGCCTCTCGAGTAGCACTATCGCCGACGTGCAGTAGTGAAGCCCGATTCAGCACATGGAACGGTACGTTGGGCACAACGATCTCGAACACCGTCCCGCTTGGACCGTGAATCCACAGGGGCGGATTGAGGTCCATCGCCACGGTCGGGGCGTTTCACTAGGCGTACACCCAACGCTCGGTTCCATCGAGACCCTTCAAGTCAGCATACCCCTGCGCCTCGGACCGGCAGCGGGGCCCGACGGAAAGCCCGTGCCCGCGAACCGCGTCGCTGCGGGTGAACGACTTCGTGCGGGAGCGGAGAGCTTCCGTCACCAGTGCTCGGTTGTAAGCGGTCAGCTGATCTGGGTGATGGGCTCTTTCTCGTCCGCAACAGCGGGATGGCTATTGCAGGGGCAACCGGTCGCCGTGCAGGCCAATCGCGCGTCGGGTAATCCACCGTGCCTCGTAGCCCAACGCCGCCATAACGTCCTCAGGCCGACCTGCGCCAGCACCGTTGTGACGAACCACCAACTCGAAACGTGGAGCCCGGTCGGCCTCCAGCTCGCCCCGATACCAGTCCCGCTCATTGAACCGATCAACGGCAGCTACCGTTGCGCCGGCGATGACCGCCTCCCGGACGTCAACGGCGATCGAGTGCCCGTCACTCCGCTTCCGCTCAATGACAACTGACGTGGCCGCGAGGAACTGGCGTAGCCGCTCGGCGGCCTCGGACGGACTTGGGGGTCCTGGGTCAGGATCCTCGGGCGTGAGCCACTCGGAGGCCGGACGAAGCGGGCTCCCATCCGCCCCAAGCCCCCGCTGCAACGGATCGGCAATCAGACGAACAATTGACGGGCGTGGGTCGGAACCGCGCTCCCGGGATTCAACCGGGTCGGTGTCCTGGTCACTCGCCGCCGATGGGCCCCCGTTCACGACGGGCGCGCCTGCAACCATGGCCGAGAGATCCTGTCGCGTCTGACCCGCCATGGTTGCGTCGTCGGGCACCCGCCGGGACCACCGCGAACCGGCGACCACATCCAGAAACCGGGCAGGTGGCGCGGCAATCGGGCGCCGCCAAGCAGACACCTCGTACTGCGCCCATTCGACCTGCGACGTTAGAGCCGGAGCACCGACCGGCAGGTCCACGGCATCCAACAGGTCGCATCCGGCCGGGAGCTGAGCTCGGAGCTGGGACCGCACGTCGTCTTCACTGACTGGGTCGGTCAGAAACAGGTCAGCCAGCTCGCGTTCGCCGACTACGCCGAGCGAGAGCGGCGCCGCAAAGCTCAGCCGGATCCGTGGCGTGAACCCGTGGGTCCAAGCCACGGGTAAGCCCGCGCGCCGCAGTGCCCGTTCCCACGCTCGTACAAGGTCAAGGTGACCGATGTACCGTAGCGCCGGGCCCTTGGTAAACGTCATCCGGACACGGCTGACGGCGGGTCGCATTGATCGTTGGGGCGACGACGACGTGCGCCTGTCGGTGGCCGTCTGGGCACCGATTGCTCCGGAATCGCTCGCGCCGTCGCCAGTAGCGATGTCGGCGTCAATTGCCGAGCGTGTCATCTTCTCCATTTCCTACCACTTCGGTGCCAGGTCCGGCGAGTGGGTACCGCGGTCACGGACATCCGTAAAGTGGCACTGACCGTTCTGTCAGGCGTGACGACATCGCGAGTTGCTGACGGACCGGGAGACCCCCGAGACGAGCGTCGCCCGAGGGCACTGGGGTTCCGGCGAAGGTACGGCAGGCCGGAGCCCGCAACGCCACGCCTGGCAACGACTGCCTTGCTTGTCACGCTGGTGCTCTTTGGGGGGTGCGGCGTCGGGACGGTCGGCGCCACTGGCTTCGCATTCGCCACGATCATGCGGGACCTGCCCCGTGCCGCTGACCTCTCAGCGAAACCCATGTCCCAGGTCACGCGGCTCTACGACCGGACTGGCACGCAGCTGATTTACGAGTTCTACGACGAGCGCCGGATCTTCGTCCCCATCACCGAAGTCGCGCCGGTGATGGTCAAGGCAACCCTTGCCGCCGAGGATGTCAACTTCTATGCGCATCCCGGTTTCGACGTGCGGGGCATCGCTCGAGCGATTCTGAACGACCTCATGCGACGTCGTTCGGGCGGTGGTGGGACCGTTGGAGGATCAACAATCACCCAGCAGATCGTGAAGCGCGTCCTCCTCACGGATGAGCAGACGTACACGCGAAAGCTCCGTGAACTGGTGCTGGCGGTCCAGGTTGAGCGAATCTACTCGAAAGATGAAGTGCTTGAGCTCTACCTCAATCAAGTCTTCTACGGAAACCAGTCGTACGGGATCGAGGCTGCCGCGCAGTCGTACTTCGGCAAGCGAGCCAGTGACCTCGACCTGGCAGAAGCGTCGATCCTCGCCGGATTGGTACAGGCGCCGTCGGAGTACGACCCTGCACGCAACCCGCGCGCTGCCCTCGCCCGCCAGGATGAGGTCCTGGACGTCATGGTCCGACACGGCTTGGCCACACAGCTTGAGGCGGACGCGGCCCGAACTGAGGCAGGGCGCTTCGAGTACCAGCGCCTTCAATCGAGGATTATCGTCCCGCACTTCTCTTTCTTTGCAAGGGAGCAGCTGGTTCGGCGCGTCGATCCCGAGGCACTACGGCAGGGATTGCGGGTAGTCACAACAATCGACCTCGGGATGCAGGACACCGCCCAAGGGATCGTCGCACGCCGGGTTGAAGCGCTCCGCCGGCAGCAGGTCAACAACGGGGCGCTCGTCGCGATCGATCCGCGCACCGGCGAGATCCTCGCGATGGTCGGCAGCGCAGACTTTGAGGACCCAAAGATCGACGGGCAGGTCAACGTGGCCACGTCGCTGCGCCAACCTGGATCGTCCTTCAAACCCATCGCTTGGGCCGCGTTGTTCGCATCCCGAAAGTTCGTTCCGTCGTCAACCGTCCTCGACGAGGAACTGATTCGCCCGGACCTGGGTTCCCCAACAGGCAAGTACCAACCGACCAACTACGACGGGAAGTTTCACGGCACAGTTAGCCTTCGGTCGGCGCTCGCCAACTCCTACAACATCCCAGCAATACTGGTGCAGGAGACCATTGGGACGAAGGAGCTGGTGCGCGTTGCACGGGCGCTTGGGGTCACCACCCCGCTGCCGGAGGT
>CAILQO010000413.1 GCA_903836285.1 uncultured Chloroflexota bacterium | reverse complement strand
TGGGGAGGAAGGGTGGCGCCTCGTCGACGTGGGGGTCGACGGGGCGCCATTTTGCGTGCGTGGGCGATGACGGCGGGGCTTGGATTGCCCGGAGCGCACGCGCTTTCGGCAGCGTACCGACCTCTCGCCAATCGTGCGTTACGCTGCCTTTCATCATGAAGATCACTCACGTTGTGCCGTGGCTCGTCAAGACGACAGCGTCGTTCTGGGGCGAATACTTGTTCGTGGAGGTACGGACCGACACCGGCATGTCCGGGTGGGGGGAAGTGACGACGACAACGCCAACGGCGAATCGGGCAGTGGTCACGATGCTTCGGCAGGCCGGGACGTTGCTGCACGGTCAGGATCCGTCTCAGATCGAGGCCATCTGGCACCGTGTCTTTCGGTCATTTACGTACCTCGGTACGCGCGGGGCGACGAGCCACGCAGTGAGCGGGATTGACATTGCCCTATGGGACTTGCGGGGAAAGGTCCTTGGTCTCCCGGTGTACGAACTCCTTGGTGGCAAGCTGCGTGAAGATGTTCTGCTCTACACCCATCCACTCGGTGGTTCGCTCCGGCAGGACGACGACCTAGTCCGGGAGATTCGTGCAATCGTCGAATCAGGTCATACCGCTCTCAAGATTGACCCGTTCCCGCACCGTTCAGGCCAATCGCCAGCGAATGACGACTTTCTCGATGGCAACCTTGCTCGAGAGGCTGAGCGTGAGGCAATTCGCCTGACGTCGCGCGTCCGCCAAGTTGCAGGTGACGACGTCGAACTGCTCATCGATGCGCACGGGCGATTCAACGTGCCGACGGCGGTGCGACTGTGCCGTGCCCTTGAGGATGCTGCCCGCATCGACTGGTTTGAGGAGCCTGTACCGGCGGAGAGTGTCGACGCTCTCGCCCAGGTGCGTGAGCGGGTCCGTGCGCCCATCAGTGTCGGGGAGCGCCTCCACACCCGGTGGGAATTCGCCCCCGTTCTGCAACGGAAGCTCGCCGACTACGTGATGCCGGACGTCACCTGGACGGGGGGCATCACCGAACTGCGGAAGGTGTCCGCGTTGGCCGAGACCTACTACGTGCCCGTGTCGCCGCATGACGCGGGAGGCCCACTCAATGTGCTCGCCGGGGCGCACGTGATGCTGACAGTGCCCAACTTCTACCGTTTGGAGACCTCTCGTTACGACCTCTCGAAGTACGACGAATTGATTGATGAGCCCCTTGCGGTTCGGGGCGGTCGCCTGCACGTGCCAACGAGGCCGGGCCTCGGTGTCGAGGTCAATCGCGAGTACCTACGCGCCAACGCGCTCGATGGCACGGGTGGCTAGACCCCGGAAGTGGGGACTCAGATGGCTGTCACGCGGCGCACCGTCTCGGGACTGTCGGTGACCGTGGGGTTGAGCGTGATGCCGAGACCCGGACCGGAGGGCAACGCAAGCATGACCTCGTCACCTGCGCCTGCTGGCGCAACCAAGTCCGGATATCCCGAGGCAACTTGCGGGAACAGGACCGCCAAGTTTGAGCGGATCACCTCGAGCAGGTAGAGGGACGGGACGCTCGCGGCGACGTGTGCGCACGCAGTGTGGTGGACTGGCCCCCCTTCGTTGTGCGGCTTGATCGGTCGTCGCCAAGCCTCGGCCATCGCCGCGATCCGGTGCAGTTCGCCCATCCCGCCGGTCCACGTGAGGTCCGGGTTGATGATGTCGGCTGCCCCGTGTTCGAGCAATGCCCGGAAGGCGAAGCGTGTGGCGAGACGCTCGCCGCTGACGACCGGGGACGCGCACGCACGAGCGAACTCCGCCTGTGATTGGATGCTCTCCGGCGAGACCGCTTCCTCGATCCACTCGACGTCGTACGGCTCAAGTGCCCGGGCTATCCGGACAGCCGTGGGCAGGTTCCAGAAGCCATGCAACTCGACGGCGATGCCCATCCGACGACCAACACGCTCCCGTATCGATCGCACCGTGTCGAGCGCCGTGGCGAGGTCGCGATCGTCGATCCGCGCGCCGTGACTTTTCGCGGCGAAGGGATCGAACGGCCAGACCTTCATGCACCGGAATCCTTGATCCCAGAGGTCAGCCGCAAGGGTGCCGGCATCCGTGATGAACTGTCGGTCATCCTCCATGCCGGGATTACCGATGCACGTGTTGTACACGGGGATTACGTCACGCGACCTGCCCCCAAGAAGGTCGAAGCATGGGACGCCCAGTTGGCGACCGCGCAGGTCCCAGAGTGCAACGTCGATGGCCCCGAGTGCGCGAAGTTCGCTCCCACCGACGGTGAAGATCCGCAAGTGGTCGTGAATGCGCGTCCACAGCTGGTCGATACGCGTGGGGTCCGCACCGACGAGAAAGCGAGCAGCGAGGTCGTGGAGGACTGCCTCCCCCGCCACTGCGAAGTGGCCGACCTCACCGAGGCCGAAGTAACCGTCGGACGAATAGATGCGCAGCCACGTGAAACGAGGCCAAGCGGGGTGGCGGATCGTCTCGACGTGGGTGATGGTGGTGGGCGACGACACGAGGTGTTCCTGATTCAATGCAGCGCGTCCGCCCGCCCGAACCCGATTGGAGGGTCGGTTGAGCGAACGGACGCGACACGGTTATGGGCGAGGCTTGTCCAGGATTGCCTGGATGCGGGAGTTGAGGTCCTTCAAGAATCCGGGTTCCGCCTTGACCTCACCAGTGGTGATCTTGAGGATCTCCGGGTCTCGCATAGCCTCAATCTCTGGCGCCCGGAAGTTGTATGGCAATGACGCTGGCTCGTTGATCTCGGTGACCGAGTTCAGTTGGGCGCGTTGCGTCTGCTTCGACAATCGTGGGTGGTTCAAGATGCGTTCGTCGGCGTAGACATCTGGCCGCCCGCCGGGCGTCGTTGATCCCTTGGACTGAAGCGCCAAGGTAACCCCAAACTCCTTGCTGGTCATGAACTTGAGGAGTTCCCAAGCGGCGTCCGGCGCCTTGCTGTTCCGGGTGACCGAGTTGGCATCCCCGGCGAACATGCCTCCGCGCTTCCCGGTCTTGGCGTACTTCGGCATCATGCCGCCATCCCACTTGAACTTGTCACCGACCTTGGCGAGCAATGGGTCGGTCTTGAAGTTGAAGTAGGCCCGCCCCATCATCGCCACCTTGCCGTCAACCATGAGGTTTGGTGCGTCAGCAATTGGCGCCATGACTCGTTCACGCTGGAACAGGTTCTCGTACCACTGGAAGGCCTCAAGCGCGGCCGGCGTGTCGAGTGCGCCCTTCTTCCCCTCATTGGAATAGGAGTCGGCGTTGAATGCCCGCAGATGGGCGGTCAAGTTCTCACCGCCCCACGTCTGGATGGCGTACCCATACTGGACCGTCTCGTTCCCCTGCCGGACGGTCAGGCGCTGCGCCGCCTTCACGAGGTCATCGGTTGTCCACGAGTCCGTTGGGAGCGGCACCCCATTCTTTTCAAAGAGGTCGACATTGTAGTAGAAGCCCGCGGCCAACACTTGACCCTTGTACGGAAGGCCGTGCAACTTCCCATCAATACGCATGAGATCGACGAGCGCCGGAAACCACTGCTTCAGGTCAAGTTTGTCGCGAGCGACGTATGATTCGATATTTACAAAAGCGCCGGTGATGGAGAAGTTATGATAACTTTGATTACCAAGATATGAGTGACCATTATCAGGGAGCGTGTCGCTCGCGGCCATCGTCTGGAGCTTGGTGATCAACTCGGCAGATGGGACCAGTTCGACATCTACCGAGATCTGGGGGTTCTGTTGCATGAACATCGGGATCAACTTCCCGATCGCCTCTTCCTCTGATGGCGTGCGCTCGATCACCCGGATCTTGGCCGGCGCCTTTGCAGCGGCCGGTGCCGGGGCGCTTGCCGCTGTGGGTTGGGCGGCCGGCGCGGTCGTCGGCGCCGCGGCGGGTGCCTTGGTTGGTGCAGCGGGTGCCGCAGGCGCCTCGCCACCACATGCCGCCAAGGCCGATACGCCTCCCGCCGCGCCGAGGATGATCAAGCGCCGAGTGACCTTCGGACCGCCTGGCACGGCAACGACCGCCCCGTGAGACCGTTTCATCTATCCCCCCTTTGGCGCCTGCTGCGAGCGCCGGGGCGAGAATATCCCGTCAGCCGATCATTTGAGTGCGTTTCTTGAGAAACACCTCATGATCGGCGCAAGGCCGATGCGTCACGTACCCACGAGATCGACTCGACGCTTCGCGCGGGTATCGTCCCGCCACCATGGCGACAAGTACGGCGGCGCTTGACCGGCACTTTCAGCACGTGGTTCAGGCCGCGGGCGGCGTCCCGGGCGTCGTCGCATTGGTCACCGACCGAGACGGGCTTCGCCACGCAGGCGTCGCGGGTGTGCGGAGGCTCGGGGCGCCAGACCCGATGACGCTTGACACCGTCCTCTCGGCGTTCTCGCTCACCAAAGCGATCACTGGGGCGGCGCTCATGCAACTCGTCGAGGCAAGGCGCGTCGCCCTTGACGACCCGGCGGGAGCGTACGTGCCGGAGATCGACGCCGTGCGCGTCCTCGATGGCTTCGATACCGACGGCACACCGCGCCTGCGTCCGCCACGGCGGCCCATCACTGTGCGCCATCTGTTGTTGCACGTGGGTGGCTTCGGCTACCCGTTCTTCAACCACGACCTGCGGCGCTATCGCGAGGCGACGCGACGCAACACCACGCCTGACGTCGTGCCAGATCCGCACGCGCACATTCGTGGGCCGCTGCTGTTCGACCCGGGCGATCGGTGGGAGTACGGCACGGGCATCGACTGGGCCGGTCGGATAGTCGAGGCGGTGCGAGGTCAACGGCTGGGCGACGCCTTCCGCGACCACCTCCTTGGCCCGCTTGGGATGGACGACACGCGCTACGCGCCGACCCGGTCGATGCATGCCCGCCTCGCGACGATGCACCGTCGTCATCCATCCGGCGAGGTTGTTGCCGAGACGGGATGGTCGGACCGCACCCCAGAGGACGACGTGCCGCCCGAACCGGAAGTCGCCCACGGTGGCGGCGGCCTCTTCACCACCGCCCTCGACTACGCATGCTTTCTGCGGATGATCCTCGCGGGCGGCGATGCCCCGGGTGGGCGCGTGCTGCGCCCAGAGACGGTTGACCTGATGGCGACCAACGGCCTCGGGAAGTTGCGGAGCGGCGGATGGCACGCGGCCGACCCATTGCTCACGAACGCCGGCGAGTTCCTCCCTGGCATCGCCAAGGGGTGGGGCCTCACGTTCCAAATCGCCCTTGAGGACGTGCCGGGCCGGCGGCGCGCCGGTTCGCTTGCGTGGGCCGGCCTCGGAAACCTGTACTTCTGGATCGACCGCGCCACCGGCATTGGCGGCTTCTGGGGGACACAATTGCTGCCGTTCCACGACCCCGCGTCACACGGTGGGTTCGTGGAGTACGAACGCTTGGTGTACCGGTCGTTGGCCTCGTGACGGTACGCATCGGTCGGCCCGCGCGCGTCGACGTTGCCGGATGGCGCGCGGACCGGTTGGCGAGGGCTAGCCCTGCATCGACATCGCGGCGACGTAGAACAGCGATGCCATCAGCGCACTGGCGGGGATGGTGAGGACCCACGCGACGCCGATCTCGGCGGCTTTGCGCCACGCGACGACCTGACCCGGTTCGCTCGACCCGACACCCATGATGGCGCCGGTGATGGTGTGCGTCGTGGAGACGGGGATGCCGAGCGAGCTGGCGACGAAGAGCATCATGCTGCCACCGGTCTCGGCGGCGAACCCTTGACGCGGGTTCAGGTGGGTCAACTTGCGTCCCATCGTGTCCACGATCCGCCACCCACCCATCAGCGTGCCGAGGCCCATGACCACGAAGCACGACGCGATGGCCCACATCGGCGGTTCGCCATCCTTGGGGAGTTGGTTGCTGGCCACGAGGATGAGGAAGATGATCCCGGCGGTCTTCTGCGCATCGTTGGCTCCGTGTCCCATCGAGTAGAGGGCACTGGAGACGAGTTGCAGGCGCCGGAAGACAGTGGTGTTGGTGGTGGTCTCCTCAGGGGCAATCCGGCGGACGATCGAGTTGAGGATCACGCCGAGGAGGTACCCGATGATTGGGGCACCGATGATGTACATGAGCAGGGTGTAGAAGCCTGAAAGGACGACGTTGGTGTTCCCATCCGTGGCCGTCAGCGATGCGCCGATCAGGCCGCCAACCAGCGCATGGCTGGAGCTGGTCGGGATCCCGAACCACCACGTGATGAGGTTCCACACAATTGCGCCGGCAAGGCACCCGAAGACGACGGTCAGGGAGACGACGCCAGGATCGACAATGCCCTTGCCGATCGTCGCGGCCACTTTGAACGTGATGAAGAACATCACAATGAAGTTGAAGAAGGCTGCCATGGCCACCGCCTGGAACGGGGTCAGCGTCTTGGTAGCAACAACCGTGGCGATGCTGTTGGCTGCGTCGTGAAAGCCGTTGGTGAAGTCAAAGATCAGCGCGAGGGCGATCAGGCCGACGGCAACCCACAGTGCGGTGGTGACCATCCGGGAGCACTCCTTGCGGGGTGGTGGGGTACGGGTGTAGGCATGCGGCTGCACGGATTTGGGACGTGCTTTGGATGGCACGGTCATCACCGGGCAGGTTGAACCGTCGATGGCGCCTCGCCGGGCGCACCTCCCACGGTTGTCGTCCGACCCAAACGGAGCCGCGAACCGCCGTGCCTCCGCGCGTCACTCGCCTCGGGGTTGCCGGGGAAGCAGGTCCCTTCCTGCCGCCGCGTTCCGCCTCGTCTCAACCGTAGCGACCCTTGTGCGGCGCGGCAATGTTCGGCCGAATGCGTTAAACATCGCTTTACATTAAGCGCGAGGTTACGCTTAATGTGGCGGTTACGAACGGTGTGCCTCCAGATGGGAGATGGTGGCACACCCGTGCCTGAGCGGTGTAACGCGACGGAATGCGAGTTTTCGGGTGGCGAGGCATTTGAAGGGAAATCGGGGATTGCACGGCGGAATCGCCTGTGACTCTGGTGCAAGTCCACCGTCTGGGATCGCGGGCGTCTCGCCCGCTCCCGTCAAGCCGTTTTGGGGATGGCGTACTTATGGACAGGGTGTGACCTGCCGTTTGCGTACGGTCGTGGCGAGTCCTCATTCCGTACTTGTCGACCCGTACTTGTCGACCCGTACTTGTCGACGACGGTGCAAGGCTGCGACGAGGTAACTTGGCGACCGTGGGGGTGTTCACGCGCACCGAAGCGGGCGAGACGCCCGCGGTCCCGGGCAAACCTATCTGCTCACGGTATCAGGTAGGTTTGGGTAACGTATCGGCTGCACGCGATCGTGAAGGTACGATCTCGAAGATGCCTGAAACTGGTCGCCAAAGCGATAAAACACCAGTATGGAATCCTCGCCGGTATCTGCCCCACGTTTTCCGCGCTGATGTGCCAATCCACGTGTGCTTCCGTTTGGCGGACAGCGTCCCTGGCTCAGTCATCGAGTCGTGGCAGGAAGAGCTTGCCGGTAAACCTCCTGAAGAACGACGCGCTTTCCTACGTGCACGCGTTGATCGCTATCTTGACCAAGGTCATGGATCCTGCCTTCTCGCGGATGATCATCACGCGAGGGTCGTCGCGGATGCGATCCATTTTTATGACCAGCGCAAGTACTTCATACTGGCGTGGTGTGTGATGCCCAATCACGTGCACGTCCTACTCGAAGTAATAGGAAGAAATACGTTACATGGCACGGCGCATTCATGGAAATCATTCACCGCACATCAGATCAATCGTAGGCGGGGTATGCAGGGGACGGTCTGGATGGCCGATTACTTTGATCGCTTGATCCGGGACGAAGAGCACATGGCCGCGACGATTGCCTACATTCACGGGAACCCAGTTCGTGCTGGCTTGGCGGCGTTGCCCCACCAATGGCCGTGGTCATCGGCATACCATCGGGAGCCTGTTAGCGAGGCGGGGACGTAGCGAGACCCGAAGCTGATCCTAAATGCACGGGCGCACGCCCGTGATGGTGATGCCGGAGCGGGCGAGACGCCCGCGTTCCCGGGGGAACGGGCGGCGTCTCGCCTCGGGGGAACGGGCTGGGGCAACCGGTCGATGTGGTCGCCTCAAACGGGCGTGTCGACGCGTTCCATTGAGACATCGCGGCGTACCATCCCCGATGGAGGGCGAAGCATGGAGGCGACGCGCGAGGTGGGGGCGTGGCAGTGACGGCAACTGTGCCGGCGACGGTTACGCGTCCGTCGGCACCGG